>CALKJX010000120.1 GCA_937995555.1 uncultured Elioraea sp. | reverse complement strand
CGGCGGACTCGAGGCGTCGGAGGAAGCCGACCACGCGCTCGGCCTCCTCGCCCTCGACCGCGAGCGGCTCGTAGCTGCCTTCGGCGAACAGCGCGGGGTGCGCGGCGCGGAGGCGCAGGACCGTCGCGACAAGGGCGAGCTTGATCCGCCCGTCCTGCCACTGCGCGAGCATCGCGCCGAGCGCCGCCTCGCGGTCGCCGGCGAGGGCCTCGGTGATCTCGTCCAGCAGCCGTGCACGCAAGCTGAAATCGACCGGCCGGCGGTTGTCGGGATCGACGAGGCTGAAATCCCAGAGCTCCGCACCCTGGTAGAGATCCGGCACGCCAGGCGCGGTCAGCTTCAGCGCCGTCTGCACCAGGCTGTTGCGCACGCCGAGCCGGGCGATCCGCTGCTGGAATGGCAGGAACGCGCCGAGGAAGGCGGCGGCTCGTTCAGGGTCGAGCGCCTGGCGCACGAAGCCGAGCACCGCGTCCTCGTAGGCGGCATCGGGGGCGGTCCAGGTGGTGCGCAGCTTCGCCTCGCGGAGCGACTTCAGCATCGCGCGCTCGATCCGCGCCGTGTAAGGGGCGAGGGCCTCCGCATCAGGACCGGTCGCGCCGGTCAGTTCCGGCGGCCAGGAGCCGACCAGCAGCTGGTAGAACAGGTACTCGTCGTTGCGGTCGGGCGGGTCCGTGCCTTCGACATCGCCGCGGCGTGCGCGCAGGATGCGGCTCCAGGCCTGCACCTGGCGCGCCCACTCCTCGGGCATCTCGGAGAGCACCGCGAGGCGTGCGCGCGTGTCCTCGCCGCGCTTGGTGTCGTGGGTGGAGGTGGCGAGCATCGCGTGCGGCCAGCGCCGCAGGCGCTGGAGATTGGCGCGGTGGAACGTGTGCGGGGGCACGCCGAACTCGTCCGGGTGGCCGCCGACCTCGTTGAGCGCGACGAAGCGATTGTAGCGGTAGAAGGCGGTATCCTCGAGGCCCTTCGCCATCACCGGCCCGCTGTACTGCTGCACGCGCATGGCGAAGCGCACGACGTCATGGCTGCTGTAGCCGCTGCGCGGCTCGGCGACCAGATCGGTCGTCAGCATCCGGTGCAGCATGTCGAACACGGACGGATCGAGATCGGGATCGAGCCGCCGCGCCTGCGCGATCGCCCAGTCGATGTCGCGCCGATCGGCCTCCGACGGCGTGCCGCCATCGACATAGGTGCGGTAGACCGGGAAGCAGGCGATGGTCGCCTTCAGCGCGCGCTGGAACACGTTGCGCGTGAAGTCGGCGGTGCGCGGGTTCTGCCGCGTGATCCGTCCCGCGTCGCGCGCGAGCACGGTGAGTTCGCTCGCCATCTCGTGCTCCATGATGCGCAGCTTGGCATCGCGCACGATCTCGGGGAACGGCTGCGTCGTGCCCGTGAACTCCGCGTAGAGGCGGCTCAACGGCGCCTCGCCGGCGGGATCGACCAGCAGCCCCAGCACCAGATTGGCGAACTCGTAGCCGGTGGTGCCGTCGACCGGCCAGTCCTCGCGCAGCGCTTCGTGACGGGCGAGGATCTTCTCGACCACCAGATAGATCGGCCGTGCCGCGCGCGTGCGCAGGCGGTCGAGATAGGCGCGGGGATCGAGCAGGCCGTCGACGTGATCGATGCGCAGGCCCTCCAGCGTGCCGTCGGCGATCAGCGCCAGCACGAGGCCGTGCGCGTGATCGAACAACTCCGGCAGCTCCATGCGCAGACCGGCGAGCTCGTTGATGTTGAAGAACCGGCGGTAGTTGATGTCGTCGGCGGCGACGCGGAAATGCGCCACGCGCCAGTGCTGATCCTCGATCAGCGCGCGCAGGGCACGCCAGGACTCAGGCTCGCCGGGCGTGCCGTTGAACCGTTCCGCCGCCGCCGCGATCGCGGCGCGAACGTCCGTGCACGCGGCCGCCTCGCGTGCGAGCTCGGCCTTCAGTTCGCCCGCACGGCGATGGGCGAGCGCGCGCCAGCTGCCGAGGCCGGCAAAGGCATCGCCCAGCTGCTCCAGCACCGTGTGGCGGTCGCCGAGGATGCGGCCATAGTCGAGCGGGCGGATGGGCAGCTTGTGCGCGCCATAGGCCCAGATCGCGAAGCTGCCGTCCTCGGCATCGAGACGCAGCGTGAGTTCGCCCGACTCCAGCACGGTGCCGTACTGATCGCCGAGCAGCGGCACCAGCACCTTGCCCGTGAGATAGCGGCGGTCGGGATCCCAGTCGATGTCGAACCAGCCGGCGAAGGGCGAATCCTCGCCCCATTCCAGCACGTCGAGCCAGGCGGCGTTGTCCGCCCCGCCGACGCCCATGTGGTTCGGCACGAAGTCGAGGATCTGGCCGATCCCGTGCGCGTGCAGGGCGCGCGCGAACGCGCGGAACGCCGCCTCGTCGCCGAGTTCGGGATTGAGCGCGCGATGATCGACGATGTCGTAGCCGTGCGTGCTGCCGGGGCGTGCCTTCAGATAGGGCGAGGCGTAGAGGTGGCTGACGCCGAGCCGGGCGAGATAGGGCGCGAGGTCTGCCGCGCGGGCGAAGTCGCAATCCGGGCCGAATTGTACCCGGTAGGTGGCGCGCGGCGGCCGGCGCTCAGCCATCGTCGAGCGACCAGCGCACGGACCAGGGCGCGAAGGTCGCGTCCTGCGCCGTCCCCTCCTGCCAGAGCACGCGACCGCGCGGTGGGGCGAAGCCCGCGACCGCGCGTGGCGAGAGATTGGCGTCGAGCC
>CALKJX010000119.1 GCA_937995555.1 uncultured Elioraea sp. | reverse complement strand
TGGCGACGGATCGGCTGGAGCCCGCGGGGGTCTATCGCGGCACCGGCACGGGCGCGCTCCATGCCTCGGCCGACGAGGGCGACACCTGGGCCTGCATCGCCCAGCACCTGCCGGCGATCACCTCGGTCGAGACGCTGGTGCGGGACACGTAGCCGCGGGGCTTGGATCGGCCAGAGTCGATCCCGGATCGACTCGGGGGCGGGATGGCGCTCTGGAACAGCCGGGACGGGTACGGGTCCGTCACCAAGACGGCGCATTGGCTGATCGTCGTGCTGTTCGCGTTCCAGTACGCGGCCGGCTTGACGATGACACGGCTGGGCGAGGGCGAGCGCGCGTTCGGGCTGTCGGGCGATGCGCTCTACACCTGGCACAAGACGCTGGGGCTGGTGGCGCTGGCGGTGGCGGCGGTGCGGCTCGCGGCGCGGCATGTGGGCGAGCTGCCGGCCTGGGCGCCGACCTTGAGCGAGGCCGAGCGGCGCTTCGTGCACCGGGCCGAGCGGGTTCTGTATGCGGCGATGGTCGTGCTGCCGGCGAGCGGGTTCGTGTACGTGATGGCCGGCGACTACGGCGTGATGTTCGCAGGACAGTGGGAGGTGGCGAACCCGCTGCCGCGATCGCAGGCGCTGGCGGCGGCGGGGCGGTGGGTGCATATCGGTGCGGCGATCGTGCTGGCGGCGGCGCTGGCCGGGCATCTGGGGCTGGTGCTGCGCCACACGTTCTGGCTGCGCGACGGGCTGCTGTGGCGGATGTTGCCGCGGCGGCGGTAGGGGAAGGTCCAGGGAACTCAGTTCCCTGGCTGGTGGGTGCGGGAGGGCGGCGCCCTCCCGCTGTGTTTTGGGCGGCAGCAGGCCGCTCTTGTCTTGTGGGCGGGGTGATCGGTCGTTCAACGCCTGTCGGTCGCGTTGCGGTCAGCCCGCATTTCGAGGTCGGCTCGAACCGGACCGACGATACCGCGTTGCCACGGCTGCGTTTTTCCCCTCCGAGCCAGCCTCGAAAACGGCCGGTGATGCACTCCGTGCGCGCGGCGGGGTGCGTGCCCCGTCAGCGTCTCCACCGGCCTTCGGTCTGTTCGCCCCACCACGAGGGACCGTAGCCCCCGCAGCAGAAGCGGGAGCCGCAACGACCCCACCGGCCGATGCCGGCGGGCCTTCGCCCCCACGCCGCGCCGCCTTCCGGCGGCGGGCGATCCCGTGGGTCTCGTGACCCTTGCGCGCGATGTTGCGCGCGGCGTTCAGGTCCGCATCCGCGGCGTGGCCGCAGGCGGTGCAGACGAAACGGTCGCGGTCGATGCGCGACGCGGCATCGACGCTGCCGCATGCCGGACACGTCGTGCTGGTGTACGCGGCGCGGACCAGCCAGACACGCGATCCGCCGCGCACGGCCGGCTGGTAGCCGGCCAGTTCGAGCCGGCGCTCGACGGCCTGGAGCAGTGCGGCGTACTGGGCGCGGCTGAGCGTGCGCGCATCGCCGCGGGCGAAGGCGCGCAGGTCCTCCGCCGCGACCATCGCCCTGCGCCGCACCGCCAGCCGCGCGACATGCTTGGCGATGCGGTTCACCTCGTTGCGCGCGGCATCGCGGAAGGCACGCTTCGTCGCGCGCATCGCGCGGGCCCGGCCGCGCCGCTGGTCGCGTTCGCGCTGGTTGCGCAGCCGGCGCTCGACGGGGGCGAGGCGGTTGCCGGAAAGGTAGCCGTCGGCGCCCGACGCGTCCGACACGGCGACGACATTGGCGACACCGCGATCCAGGCCGATCCACTGCTCGGGGTCGGGCTGCATCGGTTCCACCTGCCGCGCGAAGGCGACGTGCAGCTCGTAGCGCCAGCCGCGTTCAGCCGGAAACGCAACGAGCTTGGCGGTGCGCGGCGTCCAGCCGTCGAGATACTGCCAGGCGTGGCGCGGGAAGGAGAGCGGCACGCGCAGGCCGATGCTGCGCGGCATGCGCTGCGCCGCATCGATCCCGACCAGGGTCCTGTCGCCGGTCCAGGCGACCTTGGCGGCGCGGCGCGCGCCTTCCGGCAGCACGCCGGGCAGGAAGGCGTCGATCCGTCCGCCTTCGCCGCGGATCAGCGCGACGCCGCGCGTGAGATCGCCCGAGGCGCGCGCCCAGGCGAGCGGCGTGCGGCCGACCTTCGGATCGGCCGCGAGCCGGTCGCGCAGCCGGTCCTCGTCCTCCTTGCGTGCGGTGCGCGCCAGTTCGGCGAGCAGGGCTGCGCGATCCTCCAGCGGCGCGGCGATGCGCGGGCCGACGGGGTAGGCGGGCGGGCGGCGCTTGCGCTCGCGTTCGAGCCGGCGGGTCGCGCTCGTCATCACGTGCTCGATGGTGATGGTGGCGCGCTGGCGGCGCTTCTGCAGCGCCTCGACCGCGGCGGCGGGATCGGCCTCGACCTCGCGCAGCCGGTCGAGCGCGCGCGCGATGCGGCCGGGCCGTTCGGCGCGGAACCGCTCGCGCCAGCCGATCCAGGACTGCACGGTCGCGAGCACCTGTTCGGCGAGACCGTCGGCCATGATCGAGGCGGTGCGCGCGGATCGCGCCGCGCGATAGGCGGCGTTGGCGATCTCGCGCTGCGCCGCGCGGTCCTCGATGATCAGGGCGGCGCGGGTGTCTTTGTCGGTCGCCCGCGCGAGTTGGGCGGCGAGGCGCAGCCGGGCGATGGCGTGCGGGCGCGCGGCGGCGAGGGCGCGGCCATAGGCGACGGTCTGGCGGCGCAGCGCATCGTCCAGCATCGCGCGCTTGCGGGCGGACGGCGCGTGCAGGCCGAAGCGGACGACGCGGAGGACGGTCTCGGTCCGGGGCTGCGATGGGTTCAAGCGGGTTCCCTCGATGCCCCCTCATTCGGCCCGGACGGGGGAGAGT
>CALKJX010000118.1 GCA_937995555.1 uncultured Elioraea sp. | reverse complement strand
ACCATGGCGCTCGGCATCGCCGTCTCGGCTACCCTCGCAGCCTGCGCGCTCGCGTTCGTGCCGCGCGGCTCAGGCTGAGGGCGCGGGGGCGGCGAGCGCAGCCTCGATCGCGCCGATCAGCTCAGGGCTGTCGGGGGTGGTGCGCGAACCCCAGGCGCCGGCGATCCTGCCCGTCCGGTCCACCAGATATTTGTGGAAGTTCCAGCGCGGCGGTCCTGACGCGGCCGCCGCCCAGCGGTAGAACGGGTGCGCCTCGCGCCCGGTCACGCGGCTCAGGGTCGCGAGCGGGAACGCGACGCCGTACTCCACCTCGCAGAACTGCTTGATCGCGGCGCTGTCCTCGCGCTCCTGGCGGAAGTCGTTCGAGGGCACGCCGATCACGACCAGCCCGCGCGCCTCGTAGCGCTCGTGCAGCGCCTGCAGACCGGCATACTGGCCGGTGAAGCCGCAGAACGACGCCGTGTTCACCACCAGCAGCGGCCGGCCGCGCCATTGCGCGAGCGGCATCGCCCCGCCCTCGATCGAGTCGAACGTGAAGTCCCAGGCCGTGTGCCCGGCCGCCAGGGCCGGGTCCGGGCGGAACGGCGCCAGCGCCACGCCGAGCGCGCCGACCACGCCGAGGGCACGTCTGATCGGGTCAACCATATCGCTCCTCCATCCACGGATCGCCGTGGTTGTGATAGCCGCGCGTCTCCCAGAATCCCGGCCGGTCTTCGGCCGCGAAGGTGATGCGGCGGACCCACTTCGCGCTCTTCCAGAAATAGAGCTTCGGGATCACCACACGCAGCGGCCCGCCGTGGCGACGATCCAAAGCTGCGCCATCCCAGGAATGGGCGAGCATCACGTCGTCGTCAGCGAAGGCGGCGAGCGGCACGTTGGTGGTGTAGCCGTCCGACGACTGGAACAGCACGTGCCGCACCTCCGGGCGGGGCTTCACCGCCGCGAGCAGATCCCGGGCGCACACGCCCGACCAGCGGTTGTCAAACCGGCTCCAGGCGGTGACGCAGTGGATGTCGGACACGTCCTCCGACTGCGGCAGCGCCATCAGCCCGTCCCAGTCCAGCACCATCGGGATCCGGACCAGGCCGTCCACGATGAGGCGGAACGTCTCACGCGGGATCGCCGGCTGCACGCCGAGGTCAAGCACCGGCCAGTCGCGCACCAGGCGCTGGCCGGGCGGCAGCCGGTCCACCTCGCGGGTGCCATGCGCTCCGGTCAGCAGGCGGCCCTCGCGCGCCCAGTCCTGCTTCTTCGCGATCAGCTTGTCCCGGATCGCGCCGAAGATGCCGCCTTCGCCCCTCTTCGCCATCGTCAGTCCTGCTCTGTCGGGTTAGGTTTGTCTCCCGGGCTTCGCTGCAAGACCCCGGGAGGATACGCGCGCGTGCTGCCCCCCGCGCCCACCGACTACGCCGATCTGGTCGCTCGCTTCGCCTGGACGATCCCGGCGCGGTTCAACATCGCCGCGGCGTGCTGCGACCGCTGGGCCGACGGGACCGGCCGCACGGCGCTGATCCATCTGGCGGCCGAGGGCGTGCGACGCTGGAGCTTCGACGATCTGCGCGCGGCCTCGTGCCGCCTCGCCACGGTGCTCGCCGCCGGCGGGATCGGCCGCGGCGACCGCATCGGCATCCTGCTGCCGCAACGCCCCGAGGCGGCGGTGGCGCATCTCGCCGCCTTCCGGCTCGGCGCGATCGCGGTGCCGCTGTTCGTGCTGTTCGGCCCCGAGGCGCTGGCCTATCGGCTGGGCGACTCCTCCGCCGCCGCGGTGGTCACCGATGCCGAGGGCGCGGCGAAGCTCGAGGCGCTGCGGGACGATCTGCCCGCACTCGGCCGCGTGCTGTCGGTCGATGGCCCCGCCCCAGGCGCCGAGGACCTGCCGCGCCTGCTGACGCGCGCCTCGCCCGATCACGCCTGCGCCGATACGTCCGCCGACGACCCGGCGATCATCATCTACACCTCCGGCACGACCGGCCCGCCCAAGGGCGCGCTGCATGGCCAGCGTGTGCTGCTGGGGCATCTCCCCGGCGTCGAACTGCCGCACGAGTTCTTCCCCCAGCCGGGCGACCTGTTCTGGACTCCAGCCGACTGGGCCTGGATCGGCGGCCTGCTCGATGTGCTGCTGCCGAGCCTGTTCCACGGCGTGCCGGTGCTCGCGCACCGCACGGCGAAGTTCGATGCGGAGGCCGCCTTCGCCCTGATGGCGCGGCATGGCGTGCGCAACGTTTTCATGCCGGCGACTGCGCTTCGGATGCTGCGCGCGGCACGGCCGCCGCCGGGTCTCTCCGTGCGTTCGGTGGCCTCGGGCGGCGAGACGCTGGGCGAGGAGCTGCTCGATTGGGGCCGCGCCACCTTCGGCCTGACGATCAACGAGTTCTACGGCCAGACCGAAGCGAACCTCGTCGTTGCCAACTGCGCGGGCCTCTATCCGGTGCGCCCGGGCTCGATGGGCCGGCCCGTGCCGGGGCACGAGGTCGCGGTGATCGGCGCCGAGGGCGAATGCCTGCCGCCCGGCGCGCTCGGCGACCTCGCGATCCGCCGTCCCGATCCGGTGATGTTCCTCGGCTACTGGAACAATCCGGAAGCGACGGCGCGCAAGTTCCGGGGCGACTGGCTGGTGACCGGCGACCAGGGCACGGCGGATGCGGACGGCCATCTCCGCTTCGTCGGCCGCGATGACGACGTGATCATCTCCGCCGGCTACCGCATCGGGCCGGGCGAGATCGAGGATTGCCTGAACCGCCACCCGGCCGTGCTGATGTCGGCCGCGATCGGCAAGCCCGACCCGGTCCGCACCGAGATCGTCAAGGCGTTCGTGGTGCTGCGCCAGGGGATCGCGCCGTCCGAGGCGCTGGCGCGGGAGATCCAGGGCTTCGTGCGCACCCGCCTTGCCGCGCACGAGTACCCGCGCGAGATCGCGTTCGTGGACTCGCTGCCGCTCACCACCACGGGCAAGACCATCCGCCGCGCGCTGCGCGACGCCGAACGCGCTGTCATCGAACAATCACCGTCCGGATCGGGCTAGGATCGCTATAGGGCCGCGCCGGGGGAACACGGGTGCCGTACGCTGAGACCGTTGCCGAAGGAGTGGTGCTCACCGGGATCGCCAAGTCGTTCGGCCGCACGCGCGTGCTGGATGATGTCGACCTCGCGATCGAGCCCGGCGAGTTCCTCACGCTGGTCGGGCCGTCCGGCTGCGGCAAATCCACCCTGCTCCGCATCATCGCCGGGCTGGAGGCGGCCGATCGCGGCTCGGTCGCGATCGGCGGGCGCATCGTCGATCCGCTGCCGCCCGACCAGCGCGACGTGGCGATGGTGTTCCAGTCCTACGCCCTCTACCCGCACATGACGGTCGCGGGGAACATGGCCACACCACTGGAAATGCGCCGGCTGACCCTCGCCGAACGCCTGCCGCTGATCCGACTGCTCTCGCCGCGCCGACCGCGCGTGATGCGCGGCATCATGGCCGAGGTGCGCGCGGTCGCCGAGACCCTGCAGATCGCCCACCTGCTCGACCGCAAGCCGGCGCAGCTCTCGGGCGGGCAGCGCCAGCGGGTGGCGCTGGGCCGCGCCATGGTGCGCCGCCCGCGCGTGTTCCTGATGGACGAGCCGCTGTCCAACCTCGACGCCGCGTTGCGCGTGCACATGCGCACCGAGCTCGCCGAACTGCACGCGCGCCTCGGCATCACCTTCATCTACGTCACGCACGACCAGGTGGAGGCGATGACGATGTCGAGCCGGGTCGCGCTGATGGATCAGGGTCGCATCCTCCAGCTCGGCACGCCCGCCGACCTTTACGACCGGCCGGCCACACTCGCGGTCGCGCGCTTCATCGGCTCGCCGCCGATCAACCTGCTGGAGGGCGAAGCCGACGGTGCCGGCGGGGTGCGCATCGACGGCGTGCGGCTGCCGATCGCGCCGGGCGTGGCGGCGGACACGCGCATCACCGTCGGCATCCGCCCCGAGGCGCTGCATCCGGCGCCGGTGCGCCACGACGGGCCGGTGCTGCGCGCGCGGCTCAAGCGGGCCGAGAACCTGGGCGCGGAGTGGATGCTGCACGCGACCCTTGCCGGCGCGGGGGATGCGCCGCTGGTCGTGCGCATCACCGCCGCCGAGCACGACACAGCCGCCGCGGCCGGATTGCTCGGCGACGACCTCGCGCTCGCGGTTGCGCCGGCGGGGACGCATCTGTTCGGCGCCGATGGCGCACGCATCGCCGTGCGCCGCCTCGCCGGGGTGGCGTGATGAGCCCACGCTCGCCGCAGGCCCGCACCGAGGCGCGCTGGGGCGCGGTCTTCGCCGCCCCGGCGCTGCTGCTGATCCTGGCGATCCTGCTCGCCCCGCTCGCGGTGCTGGTCGCGCTCTCGGCGACCGACTACCGGCTCGGCGCGATCGCAGTGCGCGTGGTCGGGCTCGACAACTACGCGGCGATGTTCGCCGATCCGGTGTTCCAGCGCAGCTTGCGGAACACCTTCCTCTATGTCGCCTTCGTGCTGCCGGTGGCCGTGTTCGGCGGCCTGGGTGTGGCACTGCTGGTGCACGCGCGATTGCGCACGCGCACGTTCTACGAGGTGATCTACTTCCTGCCCGTCACCTCGACGCTGGTGGCGATGGCGACCGTCTGGCAGTTCATGCTGCACCCCACCCTCGGGCCGGTGACGCCGCTGCTCGCCGATCTCGGCTTCGGACGGATCGACCTGCTGAACGACCCCGATCTCGCGCTCGGCACGCTGGCGCTGATCGGCATCTGGCAGCTGATCGGCTTCAACATGGTGCTGTTCCTGGCCGGACTGTCGTCGATCCCGCGCGAACTCTACGAGGCGGCCGCGCTCGACGGCGCGCGCCACGCCGCCGACCGCTTCCTGCGCGTCACCTGGCCGCTGCTGGGTCCGACGACCATGTTCGTCACCGTCACCTCGACCGTCACCGCGTTCAAGGTGTTCGACACGGTGGTGGTGCTGACGCGCGGCGGCCCGCTGGGCTCGACCGAGACGCTTCTCTACATCCTCTATCTGGAGGGGTTCCAGTACTTCCGCATGGGCTACGCGGCGGCGATGACGGTCGTGCTGCTGGTGTTCCTCGCCGGCCTGTCGATCCTCCAGGCGCGCGTGCTCGAGCGCAAGGTGCATTACGCATGAGGGCGGGGGCATGAGGCCAGGACGCCTGATCGGTCGGATCGCGTCGCACGCCGTGCTGCTTGTCGGGGCGGTGGTGATGGCGGCCCCGTTCGTGTGGATGCTGCTCACCTCGATCCGTCCGCCGGAGGAGGTGTTCGGCGCGGTATTCGATCCGATCCCGTCGCGCTTCGCCGGGGCCGAGAACTACGGCCAGGCGCTGGGGGCGAGCAACCTGCCGCGGGCGATGCTGAACGGCGTGATCGTCTGTGGCGGCATCCTCGCGGTGCAGCTGCTCACCGCGATCCCGGCGGCCTACGCGCTCGCGCGGCTGTCGTTCCGCGGGCGCGGCCTGCTGTTCGGCCTGGTCCTGTTCGGGCTCTGCATCCCGATCCAGGTGCCGGCCCTTCCGCTCTACATCGCGCTCGCGAACTTGCGGCTGCTCGACACCTATTTCGCGCTGATGATGCCGTTCTTCCTCACCGTGTTCGGCCTGTTCCTGTTCCGCCAGTTCGTCCGCACCGACCCGGAGGAGGTCCTGCAGGCCGCCCGGCTCGACGGCATGGGCGAGTTCGAGATCGTCTGGCGCATCGCCGCACCGGCCGCACTGCCGGCGATCGCCGCCTTCTCGGTGTTCTCGGTCGTTGCCCACTGGAACGACCTCTATTGGCCGCTGATCGTCGTCACCTCGTCCGAGCGCGCGACACCGGCGCTCGGCATCCTCGCCTTCCGCGATGCCGAGACGGGCGGCAACTACGGCGCACTG
>CALKJX010000117.1 GCA_937995555.1 uncultured Elioraea sp. | reverse complement strand
CGGCAGTGTAGCGCCGACGACGGTGGATGCCGGTGATGATCTCAACGCGCTCGATGGGCTTCGACATAGGCGTGCGCCTAGGCTTGAACCTAGGCCCTCCGGGCTATGCCGCCTGTCCGGTCGAATTGGGGGCCGCTCCAGTGGCGGGCTCATCTCCCGTGCCCGTGCTGACCGTGGCCGCAGCCTGTCCAGCAGGTTGCAGCGGCGGCAGGGCTCGATGTCGAAGACGCCCGACACTGTCTGGCAGACGACGACCCCGGACTGATCGCTCGCCACGGCCGCGAGTTGGCCGCCCGCCGATCAGCCCGCGACGAGGACCGGGCCGCGCAGGAAGCCGCCAATGCGCAGCAGGGCGCGCGCCGCAGCCATCTCGACGACGATGTCCGTCGGCGTCGCCACCGGCGCTGGCGTCCAGCCGGGCATGGCGACATCCATCCCGAGCGCGAGCGGGCCGTCCGCCAGGCAGGAGAATACGTCCTTGCTGGCGCGCTGCCGGTAGCCACCGCGGAACCAGACGAGCAAGGGCGGCGCGGCGGCATCGGCGCGGAGGATGTTACGGCGATTCCGCCGCAGCGGACCGCAGGGCAGATCGCGCGTCACGCCCGGCCGGGACCGGGTGATTGTCGAACGGTTCGTCCAGCCGGCGAGACGCTCGGCGCTGTCCGGCAGGCTGGCGCTGGTGTTGTACGCGGCGTCGAGCGCGGCACGGGTGACTCCTCGCCTGAGGATCTTCGCGCTCGCGCGGGAGCCCCGCCGACGAGACACCACGCGGCGATGTCGTCGCGCCGAGGGAACGCGAGATCGTCCCGCGCCGCCACCGCGCGCCGCACCTGCCGAGAGCCCGTCGGCCGCCGCCCGCACGCGCCTCGCGGCTTCCGCGGTACCGTGAGCCTGCATCATCATCGCCATCGGCACGTCATCGTGCTCGACATCGCAGGGCGTCGTCAGCGTGGCGCCGTGCGTGGCGTCGCTGCGCGCGGCCGGTCAAGGTCGCGATCGTGTCGACCTTGCGCCGCATCATGTCGTGCTCGTCCGTGACCTTCTGCGCCGGCAGCTGCAGGAGGCCCAGGCCAGGAACGCGCGGCCCGCGTCGAGTGCCACGGCTGCGCGGCGCCGGTGCGCGCCGCGGACGGAGCCGTTGATCGATGGCGTCAAGCGGATGCCGCGCGCGGCGAAAGCGTCGCGGACGCGCCGGAACCCGACGCGCTTCCCGTGCTCGCGCGAGGCCCAGTCCGGCTCGTCGGCAGCAGCGCGGCTCCCGTCGGCGGCAGCAGCACCTGCAGCAGCGTCGGGTTGTCCGTGAGCCGGTGCTCGACGTCCACCACCGGCCAGACGATCAGCCGCTTTCCTCGGGCGTGGGCACCGCGGGGCGGTCGGCGGCGGCGGTGGAGCTTGCCTGACGGCGCGGCGCGGACATCGTTGAACGCGCGGCTGGACACGTCGCGCAGACGGGGCGGCGCGATGCGGTTGTGGCTCGCGTTTCGGCCGGGGCCGAGCCTCATCACCACCACTGGGTCTGCGAGGACGATCGCCGCCTCGAATTCGGAGTGACGAGATGACGGTTGGGCCGGTGCGCTGCCGGATCTCCAGCAAGAGCGACAGCCGAGCCCGACAAGGAACCGCCCGGCACGTGCGCCGGATCGCGACCAGGTTTCGCGCTTCGGTGGCGGCTTCCCGGTGCCGGTGACGGGGCAAGCACCATGCGGACCCCTTTTGTGCGGCGCAGCATTGCATTACAACGTGGCAACATCATTCGGTTGGAGGCCACGGGGATGCCGGAACGCAAGCAGATCGAGTTCGCGTTGCAGGGCGGCGGCGCACATGGCGCCTACACCTGGGGCGTCCTGGATCGCGTGCTGGAGGACGGGCGGATCGACGTCGCCGCCATCTCCGGCACCAGCGCGGGTGCCATGAATGCCGTCGCGCTCGCGGACGGCCTGACGCGCGGCGGCCGGGACGGCGCGCGCGAGGCGCTCGAGCGGTTCTGGCGCGCCGTCAGCGATGCGGCCATCTTCAGCCCGGTGCGGCGCGGGCTGCTGGATGTGCTGCTCGGCCGCTGGAGCCTTGATGCCTCGCCCGGCTACATCGCGATGGACCTGCTGTCGCGCGTAGCCTCCCCGTACGACCTCAACCCGCTCGACGTGAACCCGCTGCGCGACGTGGTGTCCGCCCAGATCGACTTCGACCGGGTGAACGGCTGCGGCACTGCCAAGGTGTTCGTCACTGCGACCAATGTCCGCACCGGCCTGCCGCGCGTGTTCCGCCAGGGCGAGATCACGATCGACTCGGTGATGGCATCCGCCTGCCTGCCGACCCTGTTCAAGGCCGTCGAGATCGACGGCGAGGCCTACTGGGACGGGGGCTTCAGCGGCAACCCCGTGCTGTTCCCGCTGGTGGACGAGAGCGACTGCCGCGACCTCGTGATCGTCCAGATCAACCCGATCCGCCGCGACGCGCTGCCCGTCAGCGCCGCCGACATCCTGAACCGGATGAACGAGATCACCTTCAACTCCAGCCTCATCAAGGAGCTTCGCGCGATCACGCTGCTGCGGCAGCTGATCGACGCGGAGGGGCTGGAGCGCGAGCGCTACCGCGACATGCGCCTGCACCGCATCGGCGGCGAAGGGCTCGAGCATCTCTCGGTCTCCTCCAAGCTGAACGCCGAATGGGAGTTCCTCTGCCACCTGCGGCAACTCGGCCGCGCCGCGGCCGACCGCTGGCTGGCCGAGAACTTCGATGCGCTCTGCGTCCGCTCGACCTTCGATCCGGCGGCGCTGTTCGCGCACACCGTGCGCGATCCCGGGGACGCCGAGCCACCGACCGCGCCCGACGCCCGCATGGCCCGCCCGCGCGCCCCGCGCCGCGGGAGCGCGGCATGATCGGTCTCCTCGGCATCCTCGTCGCGCTCGGGCTGCTGATCTTCCTCGCCTATCGCGGCGTGTCTGTGCTGCTGCTGGCGCCGCTCTGCGCCATGCTCGCCGCGCTGTTCGCCGGGGCGCCGCTGCTCGGGCTGTACACCCAGGTGTTCATGGCGTCCGCGGGAGGCTTCGTCATCTCCTTCTTCCCGCTGTTCCTGCTCGGCGCGATCTTCGGGCGGCTGATAGACGACAGCGGCTCGGCCAAGGCGATCGCGCAGGGGCTCGTCGCGCGGCTCGGCGGGGGGCAGGCGATCCTCGCCGTCGTGCTCGCCTGCGCCATCCTGACCTACGGCGGCGTGTCGCTGTTCGTCGTCGCCTTCGCGATCTACCCGATCGCGGCGAGCCTGTTCCGCGAGGCCGACATCCCGAAGCGGCTGATCCCGGCGACGATCGCGCTCGGCGCCTTCACCTTCACCATGACGGCGCTGCCCGGCACGCCGGCGATCCAGAACGCGATCCCGATGCCCTTCTTCGGCACCACGCCCTTCGCCGCG
>CALKJX010000116.1 GCA_937995555.1 uncultured Elioraea sp. | reverse complement strand
GCCGGTGCCGCTGGTGGACGGAATCGCCGCGGCGGTGCGGCTGGCCGAGGCGCTGGTGCCGCTGGGCCTCAAGAAACCCGCGGTCGGCAGCTACGCCGCGCCCGCGGGCCGCGCCAGCGCGGGGCTGGCCGAGCCGCTCGCCGCATTGCTGCGCGGCTGAACCCCCTGTCGCGACCGCGCGCGCGCGGCTAGCGTCCGGGCATGTCCGCCCTGCCCGCGCCCGCGCCGCCCTGGCGCGCGGTTGTTGCTCTCTCCGTCACCATGATCATCGCCTGGGGATCGCAGTACTACGCGATCGCCGTGCTCGCCCCCGCGATCGGCGAGGCCGAGGGCTGGTCGCGCGAGGCGATCTTCGGCGCCTATTCGATCGGTCTGCTGGCGCAGGGCCTGTGCTCGTTCCCCGTTGGCCTTCTTCTCGATCGGTTCGGCGGGCGGGTCGTGATGAGCCTCGGCTCGGTGCTGTCGGCGCTGGCGCTCGCCGCGCTGGCCTGGGCGCCGTCGGAGCCCTGGTTCTTCGCCGCCTGGGTGCTGACCGGCGCGGCGATGGCGGCGACCCAGTACGAGCCGGCCTTCGCCACCATCACCGCGAGCTTCGGCGACCAGGCGCGCCGCGCGATCACGATCCTCACCTTCGCCGGCGGGCTCGCGAGCACGGTCGCCTGGCCGATCACGGCCGCGCTGCTGCCCTGGCTCGGCTGGCGCGACACCTATCTCGTCTGGGCCGCGGCGGCGCTGCTGGTCTGCCTGCCGCTGCACGCGGCCTTCCTGCCGGGCACGCGCGTCGCGCGTGGCACGCCGCGCCGTCCGCTGGGGCCGATCCTGCGCACGGCGGCGTTCTGGTTCGTCGCCCTGGCGCTGACCACCGGCGCGGTGCTGTTCTCGATCGTCGCCGTGCACGCGATCCCGATGCTGCAGGAGGCGGGGCTGTCGGGGACCGCGGCGGTCGCGGTCGCGTCCTTCACCGGGCCGATGCAGGTGGCGGGACGGGTGCTGGAGTTCGCCGGGCTGCAACGCGTCCGCCCGAGCCGCGTGGCGGTCCTGGCCGCCGCGGCGCAGCCGGTCGCGATCCTCGCGCTGATGGGGGTCGGGCAGTGGTGGTGGCTCGCCGGGGTCTATGTCGCGCTCTACGGCGCCTCGGGCGGCATCCTGACGATCGTGCGCGGCACCGTGCCGGCCGAGCTGTTCGGGCGCGAGGGCTACGGCGCGGTCGCCGGCGCCCTCGTCTCGCCCGGCATCGTCGCGCGCGCGATCGGGCCCTATGCCGCGGCCTGGCTCTGGCAGGCCTCGGGCGGCGACTACCGGCCGGTGCAGATCGTGATGGTCGCGTGTGGCGTGATCGCCGCTTTGGCCTTCGTCGGCGCCGCGCGCTCGGCACCGGTCAGAAGTACCTGAACGGTTCGTCCGACCGACGTGCGACGAGCCCGCCGCCGATCAGCGACACGCCGAGCACCGGCGCCTCGCCGGGCTTGAGGACGAGGTCGATGGAGGCAGGCTGTGACGGCACGGTCACGCTGACGGTCCCGCCGCCGGCCGGCACCTCCACCGGCACCCGCCTGGCGAGGCCGATCGACCAGTCCGTGCGCACCCCGCCGCGCCAGACCTCCCTGCCGTCGAGCCGCACCTCCACCGTCTCGCCGGCGAATCCTTCCTGGAGGTCGAGCGTGATCGCGGGCAAGGTCGTGCTCCCGAGGGTGGCGCCTGCAGACTACGCGCTGCCGGTTCCGCCCAGGGCCTCGTCGCGCTGGCGCTCGATTTCGGCCATCACATGCGGCTTGAGGCCACGCTTCCGATAGGTCTCGAGCATGCGCTTGCCGATCCGCACGGCGCCCTTGTCGTCGCCCGCCGTCTTCAGCGCGGCGATCATGCGGCGGAAGATCTGATTGAGCGAGATGCTGTCGAGCCCCTTGCCCGGCGCGGTCGAGGCATCGACCACGCGATCGAGCATCGCCACCGCCTCGGCGGGCCTCGCCTGGCACACCTGCACCGGTTCGTCGGCCAGGACAAGCTTGAACGGCTTGGCGCGCACATAACCCTGCACCAGCTCGCCATAGAGCGCGAGCGGATGCGTCCTGTGCTCTTCGACCAGACGCTCGATGCGGGCATTCGCGGAGGCCATCTCCGGCCCCTCCGAGCCCAGCAGCGTGAACAGCTTGCCCACCTGCTCGTCGAGCAGCAGGTCGGCGACCGCCTCGTCCTGGTCGTGATGCGTGCCACGGACGCGCAGCTCCAGCGTGTCGGAGACGACACGCGAGCCGTCCAGCGCGAGATAGACCGCGCGCAGCCGGTAGAGCCCGGGGGCGCCGAAGGCGAGGCCCTCCTCGCCGCAGCCGATATAGGCGCTGTCGTAGATGGCGGGATGATCGGCATCCAGCACCACGGTCTCGGGTCGGATGCAGTGTTCGATCAGCGGCCTGTGCACCACCGTGCCGCCGCCGGGCTTCTGGATCGCGATCGTGACGAAGCCGTCGGCCGGGTGCAGATGACGATGGACGGTGATCCCCTCGGCGCGGCGCGTGGAGAGCTTCAGCTCGACCACCACCGGCTCGCCGAGGCGGAAGCTGCGATCGGCGCGGAGCTCCAGAGCGAGGCGGGAGCCGCCCTGCTCGGGCTCGGCGAAATAGCCGAGACCTTCCAGCGCCGCGCCCTCGCCGAACGGATTGCCGCCCATGATCACGTTGTCGCGGAAGCCGTGCCGCAGATGGATCGTGTCCGGATCGTCGAACTGGAACGGGAAGGACGACCAGAACGCCGCCTGTCCGCCCGGAAAGTTCTGCGGGTAGTTCATCCAGGAGAGGGCATCGGGCCGATCCGGGCGCGGCGGGGTCGTGAAGGTCTTGCTGAATGAGTGGTAGAGATTGAAGCAATGGCCGAGCTCATGCATGCACGTGAACAGCTGGTCGCGCCGTCGTGTCGCGCCGGTACCGGCGATCGCCGCATAGAACACGGCGCAGCCCTGCCGCTGGCGCCCACGCTGGTCGAACATGATGCCGGCGAGGCTGGATCCGAGATCGTGCTCGCGGGCATGCAACAGCCAGACCTTCCATTGCGGCTGGTTCGCCCAGTGCCTGAAATGCGCCTCCATCGCCGCATGCAGCTCGGCGTTGCTCCAGGTGCCGCCGGGCGCGGTGGCGATGGTGCCGGGCTCGCCGGTGAGGCGCATCTCGATCCCCGCCTCGATGAACGCGGTGGCCAGACAGAGCGTGCGCGCTGGACCGCCCGAGCTGAGCGCGCCGGTGTTGTAGGACTCGAAGGGTGTGACGCCCGTCTCGACATCCTCCTCGAGATCGACGGTGCGGAAATACCGGCTCTCCCAGAGGCAGAGATAGCGGGTGCCTGCCTGGCCGCCGTTGGTGAGCCACTGCACGTCGGCCTCGCCCGCCGCCTGGAGGATCGTCCGGCGCGGGATGATGATCCTGACCCTCGGGCAGCTGTTGGGGAACGAGGCGCTGACGACCGCGGTTATCGTGACGGCTTCCGGCGTGACCGCAACGTTCACGTTGCGCGCAGCAAACGAGCCCGTATAGGTGACCGTCCCGCCGTCGGCGCGGAAGAAGTCGCCGCTGACCTGCCGGAGCGGCCGTACCCCGTCCACATCCACCCGCAGATCGAGCCGCCACAGGCCGGCCCTGCCCCGATAGCTTCCGCTGACGATCCTCCGCATCGGCACGGCGATGCGCGCTGCCTGCAGGGCGTCGGGCGCGGGACCGCGGAGTGCGGCCGCATCGGCATCGGCCGAGCCCTCGGTGCCGGACAGGGCCGCCATCGCGGCGACGTGCTCGACCGGCACCTCGCTGAGATCAAACGCCCCTTGCGAGACGCCGGCGGGTGCGGTCGGATCGTTGGCTGACGTCATGATGACCTCCCGGTCGCCGGCCGCGATCGGCCCCGGGCACGGGGTGCGCTGCACCGACTGCGCATCATTCCGGGCCCATCCGCAGCTGCGCAAGGGAATTCCGGCCGGGCCACGTCCGGGTGCGCGGCCCTGCCCTCATCCCGCCGCAAGCGCTGCTTAGGAGAGCCATCAATGTCCTTCCTCGCCCTCTATCGTCGGGTCCTGGCCGTGCTCGCGCCCGAGCGGCGGGTGGCGATCGCGCTTGCGGTCGCGAACGCGCTGCTCGCCGGGCTGACCTTCCTGGAGCCGGTTCTGTTCGGACGGGTGGTGGATATGCTCGCCAGCAGCGCCGGGCGGCCCGTGGCCGAGGTCTGGTCCGGCACGGTCACCCTGCTGCTCATCTGGGGCGTGGTGGGACTGTCCGGGATCGTCGCGGCGATCCTGGTCGCGCTGCACGCCGACCGGCTCGCGCACCGCAATCGCCTCGCCGCCATGCATCGCTACTTCGAGCACGTGCTGCGCCTGCCGCTGTCGTTCCACGGCGATACGCATTCCGGCCGGCTTCTGAAGATCATGATCGCCGGCGCCGACAACATGTTCTGGGTCTGGCTCGGCTTCTTCCGCGAGCATCTCTCGACCTTCGTCATTGCGCTGGTGCTGCTCCCGCTGACGCTGCTCATGAACTGGCGGCTTGCCGTGCTGCTGATGGTGCTCGCCGCGCTGTTCGCGGTGTCGGCCGCCCTCGTCATCCGCAGGACCCAGGAGGCGCAGCGCGAGGTCGAGAGCTATCACGCCGCCCTCGCCGGTACCGCGGGCGATGCGCTGGCGAACGTGATGGTGGTGCAGTCCTTCGTCCGCCTCACCGCCGAGGCGCAGCGGTTCCGCGACACGATCCGCCAGCTGCTCGCAGCCCAGTTCCCGGTGCTGAACTGGTGGGCGCTCCTGACGGTGCTGACGCGCGCCGCCTCCACGCTGACCGTGATCGCGATTTTCGTGCTCGGCACCTGGCTTCATCTGCGTGGCCAGGCGAGCGTGGGCGAGATCGTCACCTTCATGGGCTTCGCCACCCTGCTGATCGCCCGGCTGGAGCAGGCCGTCGGCTTCGTCGCCACCCTGTTCATGCAGATGCCGGCGGTGGCGCTCTACTTCGAGGTGATGGACACGCGCTCCTCCGTGCCCGAGAGGCCCGATGCGGTGGCCCTCGGGCGGGTCCGCGGGGAGGTCGCGTTCCAGCACGTCACCTTCGGCTATCCGGGCGGCCCGCCGGTGCTGCGCGATGTGTCCTTCACCGTGGAACCGGGCCGCACCGTCGCGCTCGTCGGCCAGACCGGCGCCGGCAAGAGCACCACGATGGCGCTGCTGCAACGGCTCTGGGACCCGCAGGAGGGTCGCATCACCATCGACGGCATCGACATCCGCGATGTGACGCTGGCAAGCCTGCGCGCCGAAATCGGCGTGGTGTTCCAGGAGAGCATGCTGTTCAACCGCTCGATCGCCGACAATCTGCGCGTGGGCAAGCCGGACGCGACGCAGGAGGAGCTCGAAGCCGCATGCCGCCTCGCCGAGGCGCACGACTTCATCCTCCGCCAGCCGCGCGGCTATGACACGCTGGTCGGCGAGCGCGGCGCCACGCTCTCCGGCGGGCAGCGCCAGCGGCTGGCGATCGCGCGCGCGCTGCTCAAGAACCCGCCGATCCTGATTCTCGACGAGGCGACCAGCGCGCTCGACGCCGCGACCGAGGCGCGCGTGCAGCAGGCGCTGCGCGCGCTGATGCGCGGACGCACCACCTTCGTGATCGCGCACCGGCTCTCCACCGTGCGCGATGCCGACACCATCCTCGTGTTCAGCGAGGGGCGGATCGCCGAACAGGGCAGCTTCGAGGAGCTCACCCGCAAGGGTGGGATTTTTGCCGGGCTTGTTGCGACGCAGCTCAGCCCGGCGGCGGCGTAAAGCAGGGCTCCGCCCCGCAGCCGCCAGGGGCCATCTGCCCTTGGAACCTATTCACCAGCCGATCGCGGCCGGCGGCCGGGTCGCGAGCCCAGGGAACAGGAAGACGGCAAGCACGCCGAGGCCCTGCATCGCCACGAACGGCACCGCACCGCGACAGACCTGGCCGGTGCGGATCTCCGACGGGGCGACGCTGCGCAGGAAGAACAACGCCCAGCCGAAGGGTGGCGTGAGGAGACTCGTCTGCAGGTTCACGCAGATCAGCGCCGCGAGCCAGACCGGATCGACCGAACTGCTGGCGAACACCGGGAGAGACGGCGGTACCACGACAGAGGTGATCTCGATCCACTCGAGCAAGAAGCGGAGCACGAACACGATCAGCACCAGGAACCGGACATGCGCCGCATCGTCGCCCGGCAGCCAGGCGAACAGATCGTGCACCAACCGCTCGCTCTGGAGGCCGTGGAAGGCGTGAGCGAGAACCTGCGCGCACATCAGGATGAAGATCATCATCGCCGGGATGCGTGCGGTCGACTGTACGGTGTCCTTCGGCACCCGCCAGCCGAACCGGCCGCCGAGCGACGTCACAATGATCGCCCCGGGCGCACCCATGCTCGCGGCTTCGGTTGGCGCGGCGATGCCGCCGATGATGCTGCCGAGGACCGCGACCACCAGCCCGAGCGTCACTGCCGTCGCGCCGACGATGCCGGTCGTCGCACCCAGCAGCGCGCCAACGGCGACCAGACCGAGCGCGAGCCCGCCGTTCAGCGGACCCGCCGATCGGCCCACGACATCCATCGGGTCCCCGGCGCGGCGCGAATTCTCCAGCATCACGCCCATGAACACGAACAGCCGGATCGCCAGCAGCGTGTAGTTGGTCACGACGCCGGAGATGCGATGCGGCAGCAGGTTGAACAGCAGCGGGCCGAAGCCGAGCCAGCCCCAGACGAAGCCCGAGACCGCGGGCGTCAGCCCGACCGGGATCCGGGCATCAGCAGCACGAAGAAGCCGCCCAGCATGGCGAGCGCGCTGACTTCCGTCAGCGGCATGATCGTCGGGGAGTCTCGGGCCGCGCCCAGACGCTTCCGGCCGCGACGCCGTAGCGCAGCAGCACGTTGCCGGCCATCACCAGCACGAGCGCGAGACGGATCCAGGCGGGATGCGACCGAACGTGTCGCTCGCGGCGTCGATCGCGTCCGCCATCCGGACCATCGTCGCGTCGAGCCTTGCGGATCCTGGTGTGGTGGGGACGCTGGCTCTGCTCCGGCCATGCAGCGAACTTCGCCTTGTAGGTGAGGTGGCTCTCGTGCACCTCGCGCGTTGCCGGATCGGGCTCGATCGTCGCGGCCGGCAGCTTGTGGGTCTCCTCGCGCAGACGCCCCGTCACCGCATCGGGCAGCGGCTGCGCGGTCACACAGTCGTTCATCACCAGATCCCCAAGCGCATCGGCATTGCTCTTCTGGCACCAGGCCTCGCTGATCACGTTGCCGGCCGCGCAGGCGTTCTCGACGGCGGCCTCGAGGTCGTCGCGCAGGCGGTTCCTGGCCGCCTTGTTCACCGCGAGCTCGGAGGCGGTCGCGGTCTCATGCCGGCCGCTGGGGCAGGCAGCCCGCGCAGATCCTCGACCTTCTCGATCGGGCGGCGGAACCGGCCCGTCATCTGCACGCCCGTGTTGCCGCAGAGATGCGGGACAAGACTGAAACGGTCATAGAGCCCGCGCCGGAGGCCGAGCCCGCCGCCGTCATCCATCCAGCCGTCCAGCCCCTGGAAGTTCAGCCCGAACCACACGGCGGTGGTGTCTTGCGCGGCGAAACTCTTGCCCGTCGAGAAAGGGGAGCCCGCGTGGTTGCACGCGACGATGCCCTGGCCCGCGGCATCGAAGCCTTCGGCCGCCGGAGTGAGCTCGCCCGCGCCGAAGAACCGGATGCGCAGCCGTCCGCCGGGCATCTGCTCGATCCGGCCGATCGGGTCCTTCGCGCGGCCCGGGCCGGTCGAGCAGGACGCGTGGGCCGGAGAAGCTCGTCATGCGCGAGGTGATTGTGGCCTGGGCGGTGACGACCGCTGGCGCGGCAGGCGTGCCCGCGGTGCCGATGGCGGCGGTGGCGAGCAGATGACGTCGCTGCATCGGAGATCGCTCCAGTGTGAAGCCCGCGCCGCTTGCGCAACGTCCATGCCCGGCCTTGCTCGCCCCGGCGGCCCGTTCGTTGCGCCGGCGAAGCCGCACGATGCGGCAACCTGTCCCGAATCCGGGCGTTCGGGCGCCGCCTCACGCCCCCGGGAGGCATGGGTTGCGCCGGCGGTTGCGGAAGTGGGACACTCCGGCTCGTCCGGGAGGCGCCGGGCAACCTCCCACCGGAACCGGAGGAAGAACGCCATGACCGTGGCCGCGATCCTGACGAACAAGGGTCCCGAGGTGGTCAGCGCGCGCCCCGACCAGACGCTGGAGGCGGCGGCGAAGCTGATGACGGAGCGCCGCATCGGCTCGGTGCTGGTGCGCGAGGGCGATGAGGTGGTGGGCATCCTATCCGAGCGCGACATCGTCCGCGCGATCGCCGCGACGGGCTCGGCGGCGCTGGGCATGCCGATCTCGTCGGCGATGACGCGCGAGGTGGTGTTCGGCCACCCCTCGGACACCGTGGACAAGGTGCTCGGCCTGATGACCGAACGACGCATCCGCCACCTGCCCGTGATGGATGGCGGTCGGCTGATCGGTCTCGTGTCGATCGGCGACGTGGTGAAGAAACGGATCGAGGATGTGGAACAGGAGGCGGAGGGGCTGCGCGCCTTCGTGCACGGCGCCGGTTGATCCGCCGCAAGGCCCATGCCGGGCGCGGGTGTAGCCTCGCGCCATGGATCTGATCGCCAACTGCCTGCATGGCCTGACCGCGCTCGGCGTGGACGGGACGGTCGCCGTGGCGGCGGCGCTGTTCGTCGCCGGGCTGGCCGGCGGTGCGACGCATTGCGCGGGCATGTGCGGACCCTTCGTGGTGGCGCAGGTGACCGCGGGGCTGGCGGCGCGGCCGACGCTCACGCGGCTGACGGCCGGCGCGCTGCTGCCGTACCATCTCGGCCGTGGCGTGACCTATGTCGGGCTCGGCGCGGCGGCGGGGCTGGTGTCCGGCACGCTCGTGCACGGCGCCGGATTCCGGCCGCTGCTGGCGGTGCTGCTGGCGCTCGGCGCGGCGCTGATGCTGGCGCAGGCCGTCGCGCAGGTGGCGACGCTGCTGCCCGCGCTGCCGGCGGGGCTCGCCGACCGGGTCGCGCGCGCTGCCGCACCGCTGCTTGCCGATCCCCGCGGCGGGCGGCGGTTCGTGCTGGGGCTGGTGCTGGGGTTCCTGCCCTGCGGCCTGCTCTACGGCGCGATCGCGGCCGCTGCGGCCACCGGCAGCGCGCTCGGCGGCGCACTCGCGATGGCGGGGTTCGCACTCGGCACCGTCCCGGCACTGGTGGGTGTCGGTCTCGCGGGCGCCTTCTTCGGCCGGCGTTTCCTGCCGGCCGCGCGCGTGATCGCCGCGCCCCTGCTGGTGGTCAACGCCGCCGTGCTGGGGATGCTGGCGCTGCGGGCCGCCTGATCACTCCACCAAGTCCTTGTAGGCGTGCCAGGTCGCGAGCCCGATCAGCGGCATCGTGACGGCCAGGCCGAGGAACAGCGGGATGATGCCGAAGGCGGTGAAAGCGACGATCAGCCCGGCCCAGAGCGTCATCGCCGCCCAGTTGCGCCGCACCGCCGTGAAGCTGGTCGCAACCGCGACGAACACGTTGACGTCGCGGTCGAGCAGCATCGGGATCGAGATCGCCGAGATTGCGAACACCAGGGCTGCGAACACCGCGCCGACCGCCGTGCCGACCGCCCAGAACGGAATCGCATCCGGCTGGGCGAGCCGCACCACCAGGGTGTCCCAGGTCGGGTTGAAGCCGAGGCCGAAGAAGACCGCGAAGATCAACAGCGCGATGCGCACCCAGCCGAGATGGAACAGCCCGAGCAGCACGCCCATGTACGAGAGCTGAAGCGCGTTGCGCCGGAACGCGGCCAAA
>CALKJX010000115.1 GCA_937995555.1 uncultured Elioraea sp. | reverse complement strand
GCTGCGTGACGGCCGCGCGGTGCCGGCGGTGACGGCGCGCGCGCTGACGCTCGCGGACACGACGCGCGGTGCGCTCGCCTTCGCCGCGACCGCCGAGCTGCGGCTCGACCAGAGCCCGGCGCTGGAACTGCCGTGTTCCCTGGAGGGCCGCGACGCGGTGTGCCTGCCCACGAGCGAGGCGGCGCGGGCCGAGGCGGCCCTGCCGGGAGCCTCGCGTGCGCTGGTCCGGCTGCGCACGGCAGCGCGCATCGCCGGCGGCGGCGAGGTCTATGCGCTCGACCTCGCCCGCACGGCCGAGGCGATCGCGGCGCTGAAGGAGCGCGGCCCGGGCGCGCCACCACCGCCCTCGCCGGCGCGCAGCTTCCTCGACGAGCTGGAACGGCTGATCCGCGGCCGCTGAGGGTCAGACCTCGCGCAGCGTCGCCGGGGGAGGGACCTGCGGCAGCTCCTCCAGCCGGTCGTCGCGCGGCGACGGCAGGTCGCGCAGGGTGCCGGCGGGGAAGCCCGCGACCAGCAGCAGGATCACGGCGAGCAGGCGCACGCGCCGACGATAGCGCTGGACGGGCCGCGCTTGCGCCCCACATCCGCGCCATGGCGTCGGGTCCGGTGCAGCTCGTCTGGTTCAAGCGCGACCTGCGCGTGGCCGACCATGCGCCGCTCGCCGAGGCAGCGTCGCGCGGCCCCGTGCTGCCGCTCTGGATCGTCGAGCCGGAGCTCTGGGCCGAGCCGGACGCCTCCGCCCGCCAGTATCGCGTGCAGCGGGACGCGGCGGGGGAGCTCCGCGTCGATCTCGCGGCACTCGGCCAGCCGCTCGTCGTGCGCGTCGGCGAGGCGGTGGCGGTGCTGGAGACGATCCGCCGCACGCACGGGATCACGGCGCTCTGGACGCATCAGGAGACCACCGGCGCGTTCGGCCATGCGCGCGACCGCCGCGTGCGCGCCTGGGCGCGCGCGCGCGGCATTCCGGTGCACGAGCCGCGCCAGACCGGCGCGATCCGAGCGCTCGCGAGCCGCGACGGCTGGGCGCGGCGCTGGGAGGCGTTCACGCGGGCACCGCTCGTGCCCGCCCCCAGCGCGCTCGAGCCCGTCGCGATCGAGCCGGGCCGGCTCCCCGAGCCTGCCGCGATCGGGCTCGCGCCGGACCCATGCCCCGGCCTCGCGCGCGGCGGACGACGTGCGGCCGAGGCCCTGCTCGCCTCGTTCCTCGCCGGGCGGGCGGAGACCTATCGCCGCGCGATGGCGAGTCCGCTTGCCGGCTGGTCCGCGTGCTCGCGGCTCTCGGCCCATTTCGCCAGCGGTACGCTCTCGATCCGCGAGGCGGCGCAGGCTGGGCGGGCGGCGCGGTCGCGGGCGGGCGGCGCGTTGCGCGAGGGGATCGACAGCTTCCTCACACGCCTCGCCTGGCACTGCCACTTCATCCAGAAGCTGGAATCAGAGCCTGCGCTCGAACGGCGCGCGCTGCATCCGGCCTATGAGGGGCTGCGTGTGGACGGTGCGGGCACGGAACGCTTCGAGCGCTGGGCGTCGGGGTGCACCGGCTGGCCCTTCGTCGATGCCTGCATGCGCTGCCTCGCCGAGACCGGCTGGCTCAATTTCCGCGCCCGCGCGATGCTGGTGAGCGTCGCGACCATGCATCTGTGGCTGGACTGGCGGCCTGTCGGGCTGCATCTCGCGCGGCTGTTCGCCGACTACGAGCCCGGCATCCACTGGAGCCAGGTGCAGATGCAATCGGGCACGACGGGGGTGAACACGATCCGCATGTACAACCCGGTGAAGCAGGGGCTGGACCAGGACCCGGACGGCGTGTTCATCCGCCGCTGGGTGCCGGAGCTTGCGTCCCTGCCCGCGCCGGCGATCCACCGTCCGTGGGAGCACGGGGTGTGCGGCTATCCCGCGCCGATCGGCGACCACGCGGCGCTGGCGGCGATCGCGCGCGAGCGCCTGTGGTCGGTGCGCCGCGGCGACGGCTATCGCCGCGTGGCCGATGCGATCCAGCTGCGGCACGGCAGCCGCCGGTCGGGGATGCGGCAGACCGGGCGGCGCGTCGGCGCGCAAACCGCGCTCGATCTCGAGACGTGACCGACGCGGAGACCATCGAGGCGACCATCCTGCGCCTCTGCGGCGAGCGCGGGGCGGGGAAGTCGATCTGCCCGTCCGAGGTGGCGCGCGCGATCGCGGGTCCGGAAGAGAAGGTCTGGCGTCTGCTGATGCACCCCGTGCGTGAGGCTGCGTTCCGCCTTGCGCGCGACGGTCGCATCCAGGTGCTGCGCAAGGGCCGCCCGATCGCGCCCGCGCAGGCACGGGGCGTGATCAGGCTCACTCTCGGACCGACACCGTGATACTGTCGTTCCGGATGTGACGTCCGGCACAGCCCTGCGGGGTGGCCCGATGCAGACTGGCGCCTGCCGGGCCGGCCCAGGAGGGCGCGATGAGCAGGATCAGCACGATGCTCACGGTCTGCACGCTGCTCGCCGCCACCGCGTCGGCCGTGGCGGAGCGTGATCCCGGCCTGCACCCGATCGGGAGGACCGTCGACCTGAGCTGGACCGCGCGGGAGGGCAACGCGTCCGGCCCCTGGATCGGGACCTCCGCGATGCGCGGGCTGCTCGATCACACCGATGATGGCAACGCGATACTGCTCGCCGGGTGGCAGTTCCGCTGCGAGGATTTCATGAGCGGCAGCGGGAACCGGATCGAGGCGGATCCGGGCACAGCCGCTTCGACGGCGAGGGCGCGAGCCGCTCCGCTGGCGAGTTCACCGCGTCGGCGGGCCCGTGGATGAGGACGGTGCTGCTGCGGATCCGCGTCCACGATGGCTCGGGCGTCTGTCGCAACCTGCGGGGCGAGGGCACGATCGCGCGGCGGATGCTGCTCCCCTTCGACCTGCCGGCGGGCTGGCGCGACCTGACCGGCGCGATCGCCTGGCATCGCGACGAGACGCGCTTCGGACCTCGTGGTTTGATCGCGGTTGATGATTCCCATGCTGGCCTGGACCTGCGGGTCTGGGCGCATGAGGGAAGGGGTTGAAGTCCGGCTCCGGCCGGGTGATCGGGAGCGGCTGGATGGAGTGGTTTCGGATCGCAAGAGCCCGCAGCA
>CALKJX010000114.1 GCA_937995555.1 uncultured Elioraea sp. | reverse complement strand
GAGCCCGCGCGCGCGATGCCCGTCGAACTTGGCGAGGCCGGCGAAGGCGACATGGTTCACGTCCATGTTCAGACCCATGCCGATCGCGTCGGTCGCGACCAGGAAATCGACCTCCTTGGCCTGGTACATCGCCACCTGGGCGTTGCGCGTGCGGGGCGATAGGCGGCCCATCACCACCGCGCAGCCGCCGCGCCGGCGGCGCAGAGCCTCGGCGATCGCGTACACCTCGGCCGCCGAGAAGGCGACGATCGCCGAGCGCGGCGGCAGACGCGAGAGCTTGGCGTGGCCGGCATAAGCGAGGGCGGAGAGGCGCGGGCGCGTCTCGACCTCGGCCTCGGGGACGAGACGGCGGAGCAGCGGGCGGATCGTCTCGGCGCCGAGGAACATGGTCTCCTCGCGCCCGCGCGCGTGCAGCAACCGATCGGTGAAGACATGGCCGCGATCGGGATCGGCGCAGAGCTGGATCTCGTCGACCGCGAGGAAGGCGAAGGGACGGTCGAGCGGCATCGCCTCGACCGTGCAGCAGAACCACCGCGCGCCGGGCGGGACGATCTTCTCCTCGCCCGTGACGAGGGCGACGCGTGCCGGCCCCATGCGCGCGGCGATCCGGTCGTAGTTCTCGCGCGCCAGCAGGCGCAGCGGAAAGCCGATCACGCCCGTGGCGTGGGCGAGCATCCGCTCGATCGCGAGATGGGTCTTGCCGGTGTTGGTCGGCCCCAGCACGGCCCGGACGCGGGCGGAGTCGATGGCCCCGTGCATGGCGCCAGACTGGACAGGGAGGGCGGGCGCGTGCAACCGCGAAGTGGCGAACTCAGCGCAGAGCAACCTGTCCGGCGGCGATGATCGCCCCCTGGCGCGGACGCTGCAGCACCAGCGCAATGCCGTCCGCCCCATCGGCCTCGGCGGCGCTGACCGTCAGTTCCGCCGGCACGGCCTCGATCGCGGCCATCGGCGCGGCCCAGCGAACGACATTGGTGTGGTGCAGCGTTTGACCGGCATTCTCGCCGTCGAGCACCTGGCGCGCTTCGCTGCGCGCGAAGGCGATGACCCAGAGCTGCGCCCCGCCCTGGGGCAGGGCCAGGTCGGGAATCTCGATCCGCAGTGTCGGCGGCTGGCGGGCCGCGAGCGCGATCGTGATGGACGCCGAGGGTGGGGCGGCCGCGATCAGCCGTTCGATCGCCGGCCGGTCGTGGCCGACGGTGTGGGCACTGCCCTGGACGACGAGCTGCGGCGTATAGACCGAGCGCTCCTTCATCGCCCGCGCATAGCCACGCTGGCGCTGCACCGAGACGGGCAGGGCGAATGGATCGCGCCAGCCCATGTGATCCCAGTACGGCACGTGGAACGAAAGGGCGATGATCCCGCTGTTGCGCGCGAGCGTGGCCAGCAGCTTGTCGGCCGGCGGGCAGGCGGAGCAGCCCTGACTCGTGAACAGTTCAAGCACGACCGGGCCTCGCTCGCTGCCCGCGTCGGCAACGCGCGGGGAGACGGCAACGGCAAGGGCGAGGACGACGGACAGCAGGCGTGCCATGGCCGAGGACAATCGGCGCGCCGCAGCCGATGGCCAAGCCACACGCGCGTGAACCGCGCCACAGGTGTGGCCGATCGGCATCACGATCCGGTTGACGCCCGTTTCGTTCAGCCGCCCCCCCGCTTGCGGCGCGACCGACCCCTCCGTATGCGGGCGGCCATGACCCCGGCGCGACGGCTGACCCTGTTCTACGCGACGGCCTTCGCCGGACCCGGGGCGTCCCTGCCCTTCCTGCCGCCCTTCCTTGCCTCGCGCGGCCTCGGGGCGGAGGCGATCGGGCGGGCGCTCGCGCTGGCGATGCTGGTGCGCCTGGTGGTCGCGCCCGGCGCGGCAGCGCTGGCCGATCGGCTCGGCGATCGCCGGCGTGTGGTGCTCGCGTCGGCGACGCTGGCGGCGGCGGCGAGCGTGCTGCTGCTCGCACCGGCGCCATCGGTGCTGGCGCTGGCGGTGGTGCTGACCGGGGCGGCCACCGCACCGCTGATCCCGATCGCGGATTCGCTCGCGGTGCGCGCGGCAGCGAGCGGGCAGGGCGATTTCGGCCGGATGCGCGCGGCGGGCTCGGTCTCCTTCATGGCGGTGACGGGACTGGCCGGCGTGCTGATCGGCATGGGCGGCGACGTCGCGCTGCCGCTGCTGCTGATCACGTGCCAGGCGGCGGTCGTGCTCGCGAGCCTCGGCCTGCCCACCCTCGGCATCGGCCGGGCCGCGCCGGGGGGGCTGGGGACGCTGGCGCTGCTGCGCAACCGCGGCTTCGTGCTGCTGCTGATCGTCTCCGGCCTGATCCAGGGCAGCCACGCGCTGTACTACGCCTTCTCGGCGCTGCACTGGGGACGCGCCGGCCTCAGCCCGCCACTGATCGGCGTGCTCTGGGTCGAGAGCGTCGTGGTCGAGGTGCTGCTGCTGACCTTCGGCCGCGGGGTCGTCTCGCGGCTCGGGCCTGTGCGGCTGCTCGCGGCGGGCGCTGCGGCGGCAGTGGTCCGCTGGATCGGCACCGCGCTGACCACCGCCCCCCTCGCCCTCGCCGCCCTGCAACCGCTGCATGCGGCGAGCTTCGCGATGACCATGCTCGGTGCCGCCCAGTTGATCGGCCGGCTGGTACCGCCCGAGCGTGGCGCGACGGCGCAGGGCCTGCACGCCTCGTTCGGGCCGGGCCTCGCGACCGCCCTGCTCACCCAGGCGTCAGGGGTGCTCTACGCGCGGCTCGAGGGACGGGCGTTCCTCGGAACGGCGGCGGTCGCGGCGCTTGCGCTGCCGGTGATTGCGGCGCTTGCCCGTGCCGCCGGGCCGGAACGGCAGGGACGCTGAGCGTCCAGGTCCGGATTCCGGCAGACCTCGCGTATCCGCGCCGCGGTCGTGTTCCGGATGGCCCGCGGACGCCCGAAACGATGCTGCCGGGGTAACCGCGCGCCTCACACCGAGAGATACTGCGCCTTGATCGCCGGCTCGGCGCGCAGCGCGTCGAGTGTGCCGGTCCAGCGCACGATCCCCTTCTCGATGATCGCCGCGCGGTCGGCCACACGCTCGGCGAAATGGAGGTTCTGCTCCGACAGCACGACCGTCAGCCCCGCCGCCTTCACGGCGCGGATCGCCTCGGCCATCTGCTGCACGATCACCGGCGCGAGCCCCTCCGACGGCTCGTCGAGCAGGACGAGACGCGGGTTGCCCATCAGCGTGCGCGCGATCGTCAGCATCTGCTGTTCGCCGCCGCTCATCCGTCCGCCCGGGCGGTCCTTCATCGCCGCGAGGTTGGGGAAGATCGCGAACAGGCGCTGCGGCGTCCAGGGATCGAGCCCGTCGCGCGGCTTCTGGCGGCCGACCTCGAGGTTCTCCATCACCGTGAGGTCGGTGAAGATGCGCCGGTCCTCGGGCACGTAGCCGAGGCCGAGGCGCGCGATCGCGTAAGGTGGGCTGCCGGCGATCTCGGTGCCGGCGAAGGACACCGACGAGCCGGGCGCGGGGCGCACCAGACCCATGATCGCCTTCATGGTGGTGGACTTGCCGGCCCCGTTGCGCCCGAGCAGCACCAGCACCTCGCCCCGCGCGACCTCGAGCGCGACATCGCGCAGGATGTGCGCGCGGCCGTAGAAGGCGTTGAGTTGGCGCACGCTCAGCATCAGTGTCCGCCGCTCGTCTCGCCGCTGCCGAGATAGACCTCGCGCACCGCGGGGTTGCCCCGTACCGAGGCCGCATCGCCCTCGGCGATCAGCGCGCCGCGATTCATCACGATGATGCGGTCGGCGTGGCCGAACACCACGTCCATGTCGTGCTCCGTGAACAGGCAGGCGAGGCCGCGCGCACGCACCAGCGAGCGCGTGAGCTCCATCAGTGCGATGCGTTCGGAGGGCGCCATGCCGGCGGTCGGCTCGTCCATCAGCAGCAGTTTCGGCTCGTTCGCCAGCGCCATCGCGAGTTCCACGCGCTTGAGATCGCCATAGGCCAGCACGCCGCAGGGACGATCGGCCTGTTCCAGCATGCCGACCTGGGCCAGCAGCGCATCGGACTCGGCGACGAACTGCCGGCGCGCGGCGCGCCAGAAGGTCCAGATGCGCCCATGATGGCTGAGCAGCGCGCATTGGATGTTCTCGCGCACCGTCATCGAGGCGAAGGTGGCGGTGATCTGGAAGGTGCGGCCCACGCCGAGGCGCCAGATCGCGCGCGGCGGCAGGCCGGTGAGCGGCTGGCCGAGCAGGCGCACCTCGCCCGCATCGGCCCGGAGCTGCCCGTTCAGCAGGTTGAAGCAGGTCGACTTGCCCGCGCCGTTCGGCCCGATGAGCGCGAGCATCTCGCCCGCGTGCACCCAGAGCGAGACGTCGTTCACCGCATGCACACCGCCGAACCGCTTGGAAAGGCCGTGCGCCTCCAGCACTGTCACGCTCATGCGGCCTCGAGCCCCCGCGCCCGCTCCCAGCGCTGGCGCACGAACCCCGCGATGCCTTGCGGGAACGCGAGCACCAGCAGGACGATCGCAAACCCGAGGATGAAGCGCCACCACGTGAAGGCCTGGAGCACCGTCAGGAACAGCGTGTGGAAGGCGAGCGCGCCGACGACCGGTCCCGAGACGGTCTGCACGCCGCCGAGCAGCACCATCAGCAGCGCATCGATCGATTTCGGGATCGAGATGTAGGTCGGGAACACGCTGCCCTTCGCGTAGGCATAGACGCCACCCGCAAGTCCCGCGCCGAGGGCGGCGATCACGAAGGCACCGAGGCGGATCCGCACCGCGTTCAGCCCGATGGCTTCGGCGCGAAGCTCGGAATCGCGCGTCGCCCGCAGCGCATAGCCGAACGGCGCGTAGATGATGCGGCGCAGCAGCAGTGTCGCGCCGATGCAGAGCGCGAGCGCAAGCCAGAGATAGGCCCCCTTCTCCCGCGCCCACTCCGACGGCCAGACGCCGAGGATGCCGTTGTCGCCGCCGGTGAACTCGACCCACTGGAACGCCGCCGCCCAGACGATCTGGGCGAAGGCAAGCGTCAGCATGGCGAGATAGACGCCCGAGAGCCGCACCGCGAACCAGCCGAACACCAGGCCGAAGGCGCCGGCGAGCAGCGGTGCTAGCACGATCCCCGCCTCCATCGGCACCGCGAGGTAGCGCAGCCCCAGCGCCGCCCCGTACGCGCCGAGGCCGAAATAGGCCGCATGGCCGAAGCTGACGATGCCGCCCGGCCCCATCATGAAGTGGAGGCTCGCGGCGAACAGCACGAAGACGGCAAGCTCGACCAGCACCGTGACCATGTAGGGACCGGCGAAGAACGGGGCCGCGGCGGCGACCAGCAGCGCGGCCGCGCCGGCCCAGCCGAGGATCGCCGGGGCCGGACGGATCACCGGCTCGACCGCACCGGTCGCCGCGCGCGCATGCGCCTGCGGCCGGCCGAGCAGGCCGTAGGGCCGGATCATCAGCACGATCGCCATCACCAGGAACACCAGCACCAGCGTCGCCTTCGGCACCAGCACGATGCCGAAGGCCTGCACCTGGGCGATCAGCAGCGCGGCCAGGAACGCCCCCGGAACGGACCCCAGCCCCCCGACCACCACCACCACGAAGGCCTCGGCGATGATCGCGAGGTCCATCTGCAGGAACGCGCTCTGGCTCGGCAGCACGATCGCGCCGCCAAGCCCGGCGAGGGTAGAGCCGAGGAAGAACACGCCGGTGAACAGCACGCGCTGATCGACGCCCAGCGCCGCGACCATCTCGCGGTCCTGGGTCGCCGCGCGCACCAGCACCCCGAAGCGCGTGCGCTGGAACAGGAACCACAGCAGCGCCAGCACGGCGGGGCCGACGAAGATCAGGATCAGGTCGTACTGCGGGAAGCGGCTGCCGGCGATCTCGACGAAGCGGCGCAGCCAAGGAGGGCGGGGGAGCGGCAGGTCCTCGGGTCCCCAGACGGCGAGCGCGATATCCTGGATCATCAGCACCACGCCGAAGGTGGCGAGCAGCTGAAACAGCTCGGGCGCGCGGTAGATGCGCCGCAGCAGCACGATCTCGATCAGCGCGCCGATCGCGCCGACCGCGAGGGCTGCGAGCAGGATGCCGGCGATGAACAGCGCGGGCTCGCGCCCGCTCCAGTCCCACAGCGCGCGCGTGATGGTCCAGGTGAGATAGGCGCCCAGCATGTAGAAGCTGCCATGGGCGAAATTGACGATGCGGGTGACGCCGAAGATCACCGTCAGCCCGGAGGCGATCAGGAACAGCGCCGAGGCGTTGGCAAGCCCGGTGAGGAACTGGATGAGGATGAAGTCCACGACGGCATCCTGAAGAGGCGGGGCGAGGAGCGCGCGCTGATCCCTCGGCCGCGGCGGCAGGCGGCGACTCCTCGTGCCGCAACATTTCCAGGAACGCGGCCGGGCATCAATGGCGTCGCGCCGGGGATGATCAGAACCGTCAGTAGCCCCGGAACAGCGCGCGAGCCCAACGACCGCCGCGCACTCCGAACCAGGTGGACCACGGCAGCACGGCGAGGCGCGTGACCAGGCCGGCCCGCTCGGCCTCGAGCACCCAGGACTTGACCAGCGACTGCTTAACGTTGCCCTCGTCGTGCGTCTCGTAGTCGTCGAACACCAGCACGCAGTCCTTGGCCATCAGATCCCGATACGCCGCGAAATCGAGACCGACGCGCCCATCGGCATCGATCATGCACAGCGTGATCTTCCGGCGGCCGAGAGCCTCCGCCACTTGAGCCTTGATCGCGGGCTCTCGGCTGAGGCCGACCAGGATCCGCACGTAGTCTGTGAGCCCGACCCGCGCCAAATTCGCCTTGAGATCCGCGACCGTGTCCTGCGTCGGCAGGGTCGGGTGGTTATGCGCGCCGCCGTGCTCGATGGTGATGAAGGGCACGCGGCCGCGCGTCGCCGAGGCGATCGCGATGGTTGACCCCCCGATATAGGGGCCGATCTCCAGCACGGCGCCCTGCGTCCGGGTCGCGAGCATGTTGAGCGCCGCCAGCGTCTCGGGATGCAGCATCGAGACCTCGCGCGCGCGCGCGACGATCTCCGCAGCCGGGCCTTCGAGATGCGCGCGGACGCGCTCCACCAGCCGGCGCGACCGCAGGCTCTCCAGATACGCGTGCAGCCGGTCGAGCACCGAGGGTCCCCTGTCTCACGGCGTGGCCAGGCACGATGCATTAGCCGCCGCAGCGCGGCCGGACAACCCCCGGGAACGCATTGACGTCCCTGTGCGCCGGCCACCGCGTGACATGCCCAAGGCGGGATGCTTTCATTCCCGCCCCATGGACCTGCCGCTCGGCGCAGCCTCGCCCTCCCCCGCGACGCCCCCGTTCGACGAGCCGTTCGTGCTGCTCATGCCGTCGCGGCAGACCGCGCCGATCGTGTTCGCCTCGCCGCATTCAGGCCGTGCCTATCCGGAGGCGTTCCTCGCCCAGTCGCGGCTCGACCCGATCACGCTTCGCCGCAGCGAGGACAGCTTCGTGGAGGAACTGTTCGCCGCCGCCCCACTGGCCGGCTGCCCGCTGATCCACGCGCTGTTTCCGCGCGCCTGGTGCGACGTGAACCGCGAGCCGTGGGAACTCGACCCGGCGATGTTCGACGCGCCGCTGCCCGCCTTCGTCAACGCGGCGAGCCCGCGGGTCGGCGCTGGCCTCGGCACGATCGCGCGCGTGGTCGCGACCGGCGAGACGATCTATCGCCGCAAGCTGAGTTTCGCCGAGGCCGAGAGTCGCATC
>CALKJX010000113.1 GCA_937995555.1 uncultured Elioraea sp. | reverse complement strand
CGAGGAACTGGCGGACTACGATGCGATCGTGTTCGGCGCGCCGACGCGGTTCGGCAACGCCGCGGCGCAGATGCGCAACTTCCTCGATCAGACCGGCGGGCTCTGGTCCCAGGGCAAGCTGTTCGGCAAGGTCGGCTCGGTGTTCACCTCCACCGCCGCGGGTGGCGGCAACGAGAGCACCATCCTGACGCTGATGGTGACCCTGCTGCACCACGGCATGGTGTATGTGCCGCCCGGCTACGGCGCGCCGGAACTCTCCGACCTTTCGGTGGTGAAGGGCGGCAGCCCGTACGGGGCCGGCATGATCGCCGGGCCCAAGGGCGAGCGCCAGGCGCTGCCGCAGGAACTGGCGGTGGCGAAGTTCCAGGGCAGGCGCGTCGCCGAGGTGGCGGCCAAGCTGTTCGGCTGAGCGGCGTCAGCGATCGGCCGTGGCGCGCAGGGCGATCGGCGCCGCGCCGTCGGCGCGCGGCCGCACCGTGCCGATCACCGCGGCCTCGACGTAGCCCGCCTCGCGCAGCGCGCCCACGCAGGCTTCGGCGCGGTCCGCGGGCAGGCCGGCGAGCAGGCCGCCGGCGGTCTGCGGATCGAACAGCAGCGGAAACAGCGGCATCGTTTCGGCGGCGGCCGGATCGCGGATCGCCTCGCGCAGCCGCAGGTTCTGCGGCAGCAGCGACGAGGCGACGCCGCGCGCTGCAAGCTCGCGCGCACCCGGCAGTACGGGGATGCGGTCGAGCACCAGCGCCGCGTCCACGCCGCTCGCGCGCGTCATCTCGGCGAGATGGCCGATCAGGCCGAAGCCGGTGACGTCGGTCACGCCGCGCGCGCCATGACCCGCGAGGATCGCGGCGGCGGAGCCGGACGGGACGCACATCGCCGCCAGCGTCGCCTCGAGCCAGCGCGCGCGCGCGACCCCGCGCATGTGGCCGGCGAGCACCACGCCCGTGCCGATCGGCTTGGTCAGCACGAGCGCGTCGCCGGGCACGAGCCCGCCCTTGCGCATCAGCGCCTCGCGCGCGACGCGGCCCTCGACCGCGAAGCCGAGCGCAAGCTCCGCGCCCTCGCCCGTGTGCCCGCCGACCAGCGCGCAACCGGAAGCGCGCAGCACCGCGTTCGCGCCCGCGAGCATCGCCGCGAGATCGGCCTCGACCTTCGCCTCGACGCCGAACGGCACGGTCGCGATCGCGAGCGCGGTGTGCGGCTTCGCACCCATCGCGTGGATGTCGCCGAGCGCATGGTTCGCCGCGATCATGCCGAAGCGCCAGGGGTCGTCGATCATGGCGCGGAAATGATCGACCGTGTGCACGGCGAGCAGCGGTCCGCCGGTCTCGACCACCGCGGCGTCGTCCGGCGCGTCGAGTCCGACGATGACCTCCGGGTTCGGCGCTGGTTCGATGCCGCCGAGCACGCGGGCGAGCGTGGTCGCGCCGAGCTTGGCCCCGCAGCCGCCGCAGCGCATCGCGTCGGCGAGCGGCGCCGCGGGTGCCGCCGGGGCGGCCATCGCGGGCGGGTCGTTGAAGCGGCGCATGAAGCGCCGGTCGATCCAATCCTTCCAGCGCCACACCCAGCCGCCCGCGACGGTGAGACCGTTGCGTGTGGCGATCGCGTGCTTCCCGCCGGTGGAGACGATGTAGAGCGCGTCGCGCTGCGGGCGGTACGGGCGCAGTCGCCGTCCGGTCAGCGCGGCGCGGATGTTGTCCGCCAGCACCGGCCCGGCGCGCACGGCATAGACGCCCGAGCGCGGGATCGGCCGGGGGTCGAAGGCGATCGTGTCGCCGGCGGCGAACACATCGTCGCGTCCCAACGCGCGCAGCGTCGCATCGACGCGGACGAAGCCCTGCGCGTCGAGCGCGAGGCCCGTCTCGGCGAGCCAGCCGGCCGGGGACGCCTCGGTGGTCCAGAGGATCTCATCGGCGGCGATGCGGCCGCGCCCGCCGTCGAGCACGACCGCGCCGGGCTCGACCGCGGCGACGCGCGCGCCCTGGTGCAGCGCGATGCCGCGTCGGGCGAAGACGGCGACGAACCGGTCACGCAACGCCCCGGGGAATCTGGGCAGCAGCCCGGTCTCGCCGGCAACCAGGGCGAAGTCGAGCGTCGCCGCATCACCACCCGTCGCGGCGAGATCGCCGCGCAGCCGGTGCTCGAGCGCGAGCAGCAGCTCGACCCCGCCGGCGCCGCCGCCGACCACCAGCACGCGCCGCGACTGGCCTGCGAGCGCGCGCGCGCGCAGTGCCTCGAAGCGGGCGAGGAACCCGTCGATCGGCTTGACCGGGATCGCGTGTTCGGCCGCGCCGGGCACCGCCCCGGTGTTCGGCCGCGAGCCGATGTCGAGCGAGAGGATGTCGTAGGGCACCGGCGGGCGCTGCCGGCAGAGCACCAGCCGGCGCGCGAGATCGAGCCCGGTCACCTCGTCGCCGTACAGCCGTGCGCCGGCGGAACGGGCGAGCGGCGCGGTGTCGATATGCGCGTCGTCGAAGCCGTAATGGCCGGCGATCAGCCCGGGCAGCATGCCGGAATAGGGCGTGTGCAGCTCGCGGCTGATCAGTGTCAGCCGCACGCCGGGCAGCGGGCGCATGCCGAAGCGGCGCAGCACCTGCACATGCGCGTGCCCGGCGCCGACCAGCACGACGTCCTTGACGACGGGAGTGTCGCCCGCGCGCACGACCCGCGCCGCTACCGCGCGAGCTCCGGCAGGTTGCGGTAGAGCTCCAGCGCCTCCGGGTTCGCCAGCGCCTCGACATTCTTCACCGGCCGGCCGTGCACGACGTCGCGCACTGCGAGTTCGGTGATCTTGCCCGAGCGCGTGCGCGGGATGTCGGCGACCGCGATGATCTTCGCCGGCACATGGCGCGGCGAGGCGTTCTCGCGGATCGTGCGGCGGATGCGGTCGCGCAGCTCGTCGTCCAGCACGTGCCCCTCCTTCATGCGCACGAACAGCACCACGCGCACGTCGTTGTCCCAGTCCTGGCCGATCGCCAGCGCCTCCTGGATCTCGGGCAGGGTCTCGACCTGGCGGTAGATCTCGGCGGTGCCAATCCGCACTCCGCCCGGGTTCAGCACCGCGTCCGACCGGCCGGTGATCACCAGCCCCACCGTGCCGTCCTCGTGCTCGATCAGCTCGCACCAGTCGCCGTGGTGCCACACGCCGGGGAAGCGCTCGAAATAGGCCGCGCGGTAGCGTGCGCCGTCCGGGTCGTTCCAGAACATCACCGGCATCGAGGGGAAGGGCCTGGTGCAGACGAGCTCGCCCTTCCGCCCGCGCACGGGGTTGCCGTGCTCGTCGAACACCTCGACCGCGCAGCCGAGGGCGCGTGTCGAGAGTTCGCCGCGGCGCACGGGCGCGACCGGATTGCCGAGCGCGAAGCAGCCGACGATGTCGGTGCCGCCGGAGATCGAGTAGAGGCCGAGATCGCGTTTCACATCGCGATAGACGTAGTCGAAGCTCTCGGGTGCCAGCGGACTGCCGGTGGAGAGCATCGCCCGCAGCGCGCCGAGATCATGCGTCTCGCGCGGCTTCAGCCCGGCCTTGGCGATGCCGTCGATGTACTTCGCCGAGGTGCCGAAGATGGTCATGCGCTCCTGTTCGGCGATGTCGAACAGCGCGCCCGGCGAGGGGTGGAACGGGTTGCCGTCGAACAGCAGCAGCGTCGCACCCGCCATCAGCCCCGAGACCTGCCAGTTCCACATCATCCAGCCGAGGGTGGTGAAGTAGAACAGCCGGTCGTCGGGCTTCAGGTCGGTGTGCAGCAGGTGCTCGCAGGTGTGCTTCAGCAGCACCCCGCCCGCGCCGTGGACGATGCATTTCGGCTTGCCGGTCGTTCCGGATGAGTAGAGGATGTAGAGTGGGTGGTCGAAGGGCAGGCGCTGGTACTCGAGCGGCGCGCCTGCGACGCAGAACTCGTCCCAGCGCACGGCGCGGGGGATGTCCAGCGCCGCGGCGTCGTCGATGAAGGGCACGATCACCAGCCGCTGCACGCTCGGCAATCCGGCCATCACCTCGCGGATGCGGCCAGCGTTGCGGAAGGTCTTGCCGCCGTAGCGGTAGCCGTCGGCGGCGACCAGCACGGTGGGTTCGA
>CALKJX010000112.1 GCA_937995555.1 uncultured Elioraea sp. | reverse complement strand
ACGCCGGCGAGCCCGAGCGCATCGTCGGCCCACCAGAACTGCGCCTTGCCGCCCTTGCCGTCCGCGCCGCCATGGGCGCTGCCCTGGCCCTCGCCCTGGAGCGTGAAGCCCGGACCGAAATCGAAGCGCAGCGTGCCGTCGAGCAGCCCGGCACCGGTCTGCCCGCCAGAGTTGCTGTCAGCCGCACCGCCGCGCGGCCAAAGCGAGCCGCCGAGCGCGTCGAGCGGGCTGCCCTGCTGTGCCGCGGCCGGCGCGGCGATCAGCGTCAATGCAAGGGCAAGACCAAGGCGGGGGCGCATCCGATCCTCCCGAAGCCAAGTTGTCCGATAGCCCTGCGGGCAGCGTCGCGACAAGCACCCTGTGCGGGCTGTTCAGCCGAAACGACCGAGGAAGGCGACGATCCGTTTCGTCATGGGCGAGAACAGCCGCGGCACGAAGGCCTGGCCGGCGGCGCGCTTGCCCGCCTCCGACAACGTCGGGTAGGGCACGATCATGCCGGCGAGGGTGGAAAGTTTCGTCCCTGTGGCGATCGCGAGCCCCCACATCCCGATCATCTCGCCGGCGTGCGGTGCGAGGATGCCGGCGCCGAGGATCCTCCCCTTCCGCGTCGCCACGATCTTCACCAGCCCGCGCGTCGTCCCTTCCGTGATCGCGCGGTCGTTCTCGGCGAGCGGCCAGCGCAGGATCGCGAGCTCGCGGTGCCCGGCCGCGCGCGCCTCCGCCTCGGTCAGGCCGACCTGCGCGAGTTCGGGATCGATGTAGGTCACGCGCGGCAGCGCGGCATAGTCCACCTTGGCCGGCAGGCGGAACAGCGCCGAGCGGATGACGATGCCGGCGTGGTAGCTGCCGACATGGGTGAACTGGCGCGGGCCGATCCCGTCCACGTCGGCGATGTCGCCGATCGCATAGACGCGGCGGTTGGAGACGCTGCGCAGGCCGCGATCGACCTTCACGCCCAGCCTCGTCGTCTCGATCCCGGCCCGGTCGAGATCGAGCGAGTCGAGATTGGGCCGCCGCCCGGCCGCGACCAGCAGATGCGAGCCTTCGATCCGCTCCTCGCCGCCGTGGCCCGCGTCGAGCACGACGGTGATCGCGCCGTCGCTGCCCTCGATGCGCGCGATCCTCACCCCGTCGCGCAGCGCGATCCCCTCGTCCTTGAGCGCCAGCAGCGCGCCCTCGGCAAGCTCCGGATCGTCGCGGCCGAGCATGGTCGCGGCCTCGAGCACGGTCACCTCCGCGCCGAGGCGGCGATGCGCGAAGGCCATCTCGAGCCCGATCGGCCCGCCGCCGATCACGATCAGGTGGCGGGGCGCGGCCCGGTTCCGCCACAGCGTCTCGTTGGTGACATAGGGCACGGTGTCGAGCCCGGGGATCGGCGGCACCGCGGCACGCGCGCCGGCCGCGACGACGACGCGGCGCGCCTTCAGCGTCATGCCGTTCACCGCCACCGTGTCGGGGCCGGTGAAGCGCGCCTCGCCGCGGATGACGGTCGCGCCGAGTCCGGTGAAGCGCGCCTCGCTGTCGTTCGGCGCGATTTCGGCGATCGCGTGCTGCACGTGATCGAGCACGCGCGCGAAGTCCACCTGCGGCTCGCCCGCCGTGACGCCGAAGCGCGGTGCGGCGCGGATCGCCGCGGCATGGTGTGCGGCGGCGAGCAGGGCCTTCGAGGGGACGCAGCCGAAATTCAGGCAGTCCCCGCCCATGTGACCGCGCTCGATCAGCGCCACCGGAACACCGAGCTGGGCAGCCACCGCCGCAACCGAGAGCCCGGCCGCACCGGCGCCGATCACGACCAGGTCGAACGGGCGCGTCTCAGGCATGGGACTTCTCCGCGCGGCGCGCCACGATCCGGCGCCAGATGACAGGGACGAGGGACAGCAGGGCGAGGCCGAGCAGCGGCAGCAGCACGCCCGGCGAGAGGATCACGCCGAGATCGGGCCGGCCGCCGGCGGCGAGGATCTCGCCCAGGCCCGCGCCGATACCCGCGAACACGGCGGTCGCCGGGATGATCCCGAGAAACGTGCCGAGCGCGTAGGGACCGAGCGGCATCCCCACCAGCGCGGGGGCGAGATTGACCAGCCAGAACGGGAACAGCGGCACGAGACGCAGCACGAGCAGATAGGAGAGCCCATCGCGCTCGAGGCCCGGGCGCACCTTGTCGAGCACCGGACCGGCCTTGCGGGCCAGCAGGGGGGCGAGCGCGTGGCGCGTGGCCAGGAACAGCAGCACCGCGCCGATCGTCGCGCCGATCACCGACAGCACCGTGCCCCAGAGCGCGCCGAACAGCAGCCCGCCGGAGAGGGTGAGGAACACCCCGCCCGGCAGCGAGATCGCAACCGCCGCGGCATAGACGGCGAGGAACGCGATCGCGCTCAGCGTCGGATTCTCGCGCACCGCGCGCGCCAGCGCAGCGTGGTTCGCCGCCAGCGCGTCGGCCGAGAGATGCCGATCCAGCCCGAGCGCGAAGGCCAGGGCGATCGCCGCGCCGATCAGCGCCAGCGGCCAGAGCCGCCTCCAGTCGGGGCGCGCCCGCCCTGTCCCCTCTGCGCTCATGATCAGGTGTCCTTCTCCGGCGGGCATGACCGGACTTCGCCGCCCGGCGCGCGATGGTTTCACGACCGGCAGCCCGACGCAGCCGAGAATTGCGCCGGCGTGGCATTGACGCCCCGCGCGACGGCTCGCTATACGCCCCGATCGAACGGGACGCCGCATGGCCCACATGCGGCCGTCGCGCTTTTTTGCGCCCCGAGCAGGAGTGTCACCCGTGTCCAAGCGCACCTTCCAGCCGAGCAAGCTCGTCCGCAAGCGCCGCCACGGCTTCCGCGCGCGCATGGCCACGCCCGCCGGCCGCAAGGTGCTCGCCGCGCGGCGCGCCAAGGGCCGCAAGCGCCTGTCCGCCTGAGTGCCCCGGATCGGGTGACCGGCGCGCCGAGTCCACGCCCCGCCCGGCTTACGCGACGCGCCGAGTTCCTCGCAGTCGCGGCCAAGGGGCGCAAGTACGCCATGCCCGGAATGCTGGTCCAGGGTCTGAAGATCGAGGGGCGGCCGGGCACGCGGGTTGGGCTTACCTGCTCGCGCAAGATCGGCAACGCGGTGGCACGCAACCGCGCCCGCCGCCGGCTGCGCGCCGCCGCCGATGCGGTGCTGCGCCCCGGCCCCGCGGGCTGGGACGTCGTGCTGGTCGGCCGGGCGGCCACGCTCGATCGCCCGTTCCCGGCGCTGGTCGAGGACCTGCGCGCGGCCCTCGCCCGGATCGGGGCCGCGCCATGAGCCCGCTCGCGCATCTGCTGCGCGGGGCGGTGGTGACCTATGAATGGACGCTCAGGCCCGTGATCGGCGCACATTGCCGGTTCGAGCCCTCTTGCAGCGCCTACGCCAAAGAGGCGATCGCCACCCACGGGGCGGTGAAGGGCGCGGGGCTTGCCGCCTGGCGCATCCTGCGCTGCAACCCCTGGTGCGCCGGCGGCCACGATCCGGTGCCGCGACGCTGCGACACGCCCGACAAGGACGGATGATGGTCGACCAGAAGCGCCTGATCCTCGCGATCGCGATCTCGATCGCCATCCTGTTCGCCTTCGAGGTGCTGTGGAACCAGCCGATCCGCGAGGCCGAGCGGGCGCGCCAGGCCGAGATTGCGGCGCTGGCCGAGATCGAGGCGGAGCAGGCGCGCGAGGCCGCGCCGGGCACCCCGCTCGCCGCCCCCATGCCGGGCGCCGCGCCGGCCGCCCCCCGCCCGGCCACAACGCCGGCCTCCTTGCGCGTGCGCATCGACAGCCCCGACGTGATCGGATCGATCAACCTGGTGGGCGCGGTGATCGACGACGTCACGCTGCGCCGCTTCGGCGTCACCCCCGATCCTGACAGCGACCGCGTGCGGGTGCTCGAGCGCCGCGGCAACCCGGAAGCCTATTTCGCCCAGTTCGGCTGGAGCGCGGTGGGCTCGGACGTGCAGGTGCCGCCGCCCGACGCGGTCTGGCAAACCTCGGCCACAGTCCTCGGCCCCGGCCGACCGGTTACGCTGTTCTGGGACAACGACCAGGGCCAGCGCTTCGAGATCGCCATCGGCATCGACGACCATTTCCTGTTCACGATCGAACAGCGCGTGATCAACAGCGGCGCGGCCACGATCACGGTGAACCCGTGGGGCCGCATCCGGCGCGAGCACACCCCGCCGACCGAGGGATTCTTCATCCTGCACGAAGGGCTGGTGGGCGTGTTGGGCGGCCGACTGACCGAACAGACCTACTCGAACGCGAGGGAGGAGGCCGAGAAGCGGGGCGGCGCTTCGTTCACGCATGAGGGCCGCGGCGGCTGGGCGGGCTTCACCGACAAGTACTGGCTCGGCGCGCTGATCCCGGACCAGACCCAGGACGTATCGTTCACCTGGCGCGTGCCGATGGAGGGCGGCCAGCCGCGCTATCAGATCGACTTCCTCGCCGGGCCGAAAACGATCGGGCCCGGGCTGCAGACCGCGAGCCGCAGCCACCTCTTCGCCGGCGCCAAGGAGGTGCATCTGCTCGACCGCTACGCCGCCACCCTGCGCGTCGAGGGGCTCGACAAGGCGGTGGACTGGGGCTGGTTCCGGTTCCTCACCCGCCCGTTCTTCGAGGCGCTGCACTGGCTGGCCGCGGTCACCGGCAATTACGGCGTGGCGATCCTGATCTTCACGCTGTTCCTGAAGGCGCTGTTCTTCCCGCTCGCCAACAAGTCCTACAAGGCGATGAGCAAGATGAAGCTGCTCGCGCCGCAGATGCAGGAACTGAAAGAAAAATACAAGGATGATGCTGCCAAGCTGCAGCAGGAGATGATGGCGCTGTACAAGCGCGAGAAGGTGAACCCTGTCTCGGGGTGCCTGCCGATCATCCTGCAGATCCCGGTGTTCTTCGCGCTCTACAAGGTGCTGTTCGTCACCATCGAGATGCGGCACGCGCCGTTCTTTGGCTGGATCAGGGACCTTTCGGCCAAGGACCCGACGAACATCTTCACGCTGGTCGGACTGATCCCGTGGGACCCGAGCGTGATCCCGATCCTCGGACCGTTCCTGCATCTCGGCATCTGGCCGATCCTGATGGGGATCACGATGTATCTGCAGCAGAGGCTGAACCCGACACCGCCCGATCCGGTGCAGCAGAAGGTGTTCATGCTGCTGCCGTTCGTGTTCACCTTCATGCTGGCCCAGTTCCCGGCCGGGCTGGTGATCTACTGGTCGTGGAACAACCTCCTGTCGATCGCGCAGCAATGGGTGATCATGCGCAGGGCCGCGCAACAGCAGCCGGCGCCCGCCAAGACGTGATGCCCTCGGGCGGCCTCGCCGAGGCGGCGGACGAGGCCTCCCGGGCGGCGCTGATCGAGGCGGGCCGCGTGCTGTTCGCCGGCGAGACGGCGTTCGTGCACGCCGCGCAGACGCTCGACCAGTTGCTGCCCCCGCGCGGGCCGGAGGTCGCGTTCGCCGGCCGCTCGAATGTCGGCAAGTCGTCGCTGCTCAATGCGCTGACCGGGCGACGCGCGCTCGCGCGCGTCTCGGCCACGCCGGGGCGGACCAAGCAGCTCAACTTCTTCGATCTCGCCGGGCGGCTCACACTCGTGGACATGCCCGGCTACGGCTATGCCGAGGCGGCGAAGAGCGTGAAGGACGCGTGGCAGGGGGCGATGTTCGGCTATCTGCGCGGCCGGCCGACCCTGCGCCGCGTGGTGCTGCTGATCGATGCGCGCGTCGGCTTCAAGCCGGCCGACGAGGCGGCGATGGCATTGCTCGACGAGGCGGCCGTCACGTTCCAGCTCGTCCTGACCAAGGTGGACAAGGTGAAGCCTGCTCCGACGGCGGTCATGCTCGCGAGGGCCGAGGCCATGGCGCGCGCCCATACGGCCGCCCATCCGCTGGTGCTCGCGACCAGCGCCGAGACCGGGGCCGGCATCGCCGAGTTGCGCGCGGAACTGGCATCGCTCGCCCTGCCTTGACCGCGCGCGCCACCGGCCGCTAGAGCCCCCCCGACCACAACGAGGAGGGCCTGATGGACAGCGGCGCGATGCACACGGGCGAGCAGCGGGCGCGGATCCTGTCCGAGGCGCTGCCGTTCCTTCTGCGCTACGACGAGGCCACGGTCGTCATAAAGTATGGCGGACACGCCATGGGCGAGGAGGAGCTCGCCGTCACCTTCGGCCGCGACGTCGCCTGGCTGCAGCTCTCGGGGCTCTATCCGGTCGTGGTGCATGGCGGCGGGCCGCAGATCAACGCCATGCTGGAGCGGCTGCAGATCAAGTCCACCTTCGTCGACGGGCTGCGCGTGACCGACGAGAAGATGGTGGAAGTAGTGGAGATGGTGCTCGCCGGCACCGTCAACAAGCAGGTCGCCTCGCTGATCACCCAGGCGGGGGTGATGGCGGTCGGACTCTCGGGCAAGGACGGCGGACTGATCCGTGCGCGCAAGATGACGCGGACGAAACGGGACCCGGGGTCGAACATCGAGCGCGTGCTCGATCTCGGCTATGTCGGCGAGCCGGAGCAAATCGACACGCGCGTGCTGGAGGCGCTGAAGGGGGCGGAGATCGTGCCGGTGATCGCCCCTGTGGGGATGGGTCCCGACGGACGCACGTACAACATCAATGCCGACACCGTGGCCGGCGCGGTCGCCGGGGCGCTGAAGGCCAAGCGCCTCCTGATGCTGACCGACGTGCCGGGGGTGCTCGACCGCGACATGCGGCTGATCCCGGAGCTGACCGCGAGCCAGGCCGAGGCGCTGATGGCCGACGGCACCATCTCGGGGGGCATGATCCCGAAGGTGGAGCACTGCCTCGCCGCAGTGAAGGCGGGCGCGGAGGCAGCCGTGATCCTGGACGGGCGGGTGCCGCATGCGATCCTGCTCGAACTGTTCACCGAACAGGGTGCCGGCACGCTGATCCGGCTTTGAGGGTCGCCCGCGTTCAGCCCGCTGCCGGTTGCGCCGCTGCTGGCGCGAGCGCGCGCTGCGCGGCGAGGCCGTCGCGGGCGAGGAAACCGAGATGCCAGCGCATCTCCTCCTCGGTCAGCGGCCAGGTGCCCGGGGGGGCGGTGAGGATCGCGTTCGGCGGCAGCCGGCCGAGCAGGGCCTGCACACTGGCGGCCGCCCGCATCGAGAACCCGGCCTTCCAGCAGAGCGCGACCAGACCCTTGGCGCTGCGCAGGTTCGCCGCGCGTTCGACCACCGAAAGCGCGACATCGGCCGCGCGGGCCAGCATCGCCGCGACCATGCGCACCTCGCCGCGATCGGCGGCGGACAGCAGCTGGGCCTCGGTGAGCCGCCCGCGCGTCTTCAGCTCGCCCGCGGCAGCGAAGGCATCGGCCGGCAGCGGCAGATCGGAGCGGTGGGCGGCCACGCTCGGGCTGCCCCAGGCCACCTGCTTCACCACCTGCCTGCGCAGGAACTCCGCCGTGCCGGGATCCAGGTCAGGCCGCGTGGAGAGCGCGTGCACGAGGTGCTCGGCGACGATCGCCGCCAGCGCCCGTGCGGCGCGCGCCGAGAGATGTGGACGACGCACCAGCGGCTCGTGCCACTCGACGTGATCGGAGGCACGCGCGATCAGCGCATCCAGCGTCGTCTCTCGGATCTGGGCGGATTTGTTGCGCAGGAGCGCGGTGATCGCCGGCGAATTCGCCGTCTGGGCGATCGCATCCGACACGGTCTCGTTCAAATGTGGCCTGCGCGCGATCGCCCCGATGGTCTCGGCACCCGGCGGGGCGTGCACGAGGGCCAGCAGATCCTCGGTCGAGAGCAGCGGCGACAGTTCCAGCACGGGGCCGGCGACCGGGATCTCGGTGTCGTGCGCCAGCGCGATGATCAGGTCGCGCGGCGCGTCCGGCATGTCCTTGACGACGTCGGCGATCGCGGCGCGCACCTGTACGGCCGCGTCCTGCACCAGCCGCGCGAGCGTCTCGGCGGTCAGGCGTTGCAGCCGGTCCTGGCTGTTCGGGTCGAGCTGCGGGGCGAGGGCTGCGATCTTGCGGGCGAGCGCCACGCGCACCCGCTCGTCGGCATCGTCGGCGAGCAGCCGGTCCGCCTGCGGCGGGGTCTGGTCGTTGGCCGCGACCGCGACGCGCACGTCGCTCTCCCGATCGGCAGCGAGGTAGAAGAGCAGCTCCGGCGCCATGTCGCCACGCTGGGCGAGGGCGGCGCGCTCGGCGGTCGTGCCCGACCGGGCGACCCGCTTCGCATCCTCGTAATCGGCGGATCGCATCAGCGGACGGCGGATCGTGCTCATGGCTCCGACAGGCTCCAGCCGGCCTTGCCGGCGCGCTTGGCAGCGTACATGGCGGTGTCGGCGCGCAGCATCAGATGGTCCGTCGGCTCGCGGCTCGCAGGGGCGCGCACGGCAATGCCGATCGAGAGACTGAGCCGGACGTCGCCGGCAGGTGCGTGATGGGCGAGTGCGAGCGGCGCATCGGCGATGATCCGCTCCGCCCGCCCGATGGCGATCCTGGCGTCCGCGCCGTCGAGCCAGAGCGCGAACTCGTCGCCGCCGATCCGTGCCACCAGGTCGGACGGACGGACGGCCGCGCGCAGCTGGCCGGCGGCGGCACGGATCGCCGCGTCGCCCGCCTCATGGCCGTGCCGGTCGTTGATCGGCTTGAGGTTGTCGAGATCGACGAACAGCAGGGCGCCAGGCTGTCCCTGTCGGTCCAGCCGTTCGAGGCGGCGTTCCAGCTCCTCGAAGAAGGCGCGGCGATTGAGCAGGCCCGTCAGCGGATCGGTGCGCGCCTGGCGCAGCATCTCCGCTTGCATCGCCTCCTGAGCCAGCAGCAGCCCGATGAAGTCGGCGGCGGTGTGGATGAGGACGCGCTCCTCGCTGTCCCAAGGACGCGCACCGGGCGCGCGCCAGATCACCAGCAGCCCGCCACCCCCGCCCGGCTGATGCGCGGCCGCGACGGCGAGCGGCCGGCCGTCCGGCCCCTCGCCGACCGCGGTACCGGGACCGCCCTGGCGATCGAGCCCAGCGGCGCTCGCGACCAGGGCCGGCAGCGCCTCACCCACCGTGAGCACCGGCGTGAGTCCGGTCTCGGTGCGGCGCAGGATCGCGGAGCCCACCGCCCCGAGGGCGGGCATCATCGCGCGTGCCGCCCCGGCGAGCATGCCCTCGGCCAGGACCTCGGTACGGGTCTCGGCGAGCACGGCGTCGATCAGCGCCTCGCGCCGGAGCGCGGTCGCGAGCGCGTCGGTACTCCGCTCCTCGTCCGTAACGTCACGCCCCACCCCGCGCGCGCCGATGACGCGGTCATCGGCGTCCACCAGCGGCACGCCGGCGAAGGACAGGCAGGCAAGGCGGCCATCGGCCCGGCGCAGCCAGGCACGCACGCCCCTGCGCTGGCGGTCGGGGCGGAACGGCGAGAATGCCGGCACCCCGGCGGGGCCTTCGGCCAGGATGTCGTCGGCCGGACGGCCGAGCAGCTCGCCGGCCGACCAGCCGAGCGCCGGATCGGGAAAGACGAAGGTGAAGCGGCCCTCGGCGTCGGTCTCCCAGGCGAAATCGGCCGCCATGTCGACCAGATCGCGCCAACGCTGACGGCTGTCGAGCAGCGCGTCGCGCAGTGCGCTGTCGAGATGAGGAGGGGCGAGATCGAGGGTCATCGCGGCGGTCCGTCGGTCGGCACGGCCACAGTGAACCCTGATCCGCGTTAACGGCGGGTTGCTGCGCAGCCACGTTGACAGCCTTCGCTGTGGCCGCGAGGCTCCCTCGCCGCCGGACAGGGGAGATGGGCCGCCGATGGACGACGCGCTGAAGACCGAGATCGAGGCGCTGTGGGACCGCCGCGCCGAGTTGAACGCCAGCACCGGCGGGCGGGCGGTCGAGGCGGTCGAGGCCGCGCTCGACCTGCTCGATTCGGGCAAGGCCCGGGTCGCTGAGCCCGCCGGCTCGGGCTGGACGGTCAACGAGTGGCTGAAGAAGGCGGTGCTGCTCTCGTTCCGCCTGACCGACAGCCGGATCATCGACACTGCCGCCGGCGCCTTCGACAAGGTGCCGCTCAAGTTCGAGGGCTGGGGCGAGAACCGCTTCCGCGAAGCCGGGTTCCGCGCCGTGCCGGGTTCGGTGGTGCGCCGGTCGGCCTATATCGCCCCCGGTGTGGTGCTGATGCCCTCGTTCGTGAACGTCGGCGCTTATGTCGATTCGGGCACGATGGTGGACACGTGGGCGACCGTCGGCTCCTGCGCCCAGATCGGCAGGAACTGCCACATCTCCGGCGGGGCCGGGATCGGCGGGGTGCTCGAACCGCTCCAGGCGGCCCCGGTGATCATCGAGGACGAATGCTTCATCGGCGCGCGCTCCGAGGTCGCCGAGGGCGTGATCGTCGAGCGCGGCTCCGTGCTGTCGATGGGCGTCTATCTCGGCGCCAGCACCAGGATCATCGACCGCGCCACGGGCGAGGTGTTCCTGGGCCGGGTGCCGGCCTATTCCGTGGTGGTCCCCGGCAGCCTGCCCGGCCGACCGCTGCCTGACGGCTCGCCGGGCCCAGCGCTCTACTGCGCCGTGATCGTCAAGCGCGTGGACGAGAGGACGCGCGCCAAGACCTCGATCAACGACCTGCTGCGTGACTGACGGCGCCGCCCTCGCCGACCCGCTGCCGCTCGCTGCGGCGCTGATCCGCTGCCCCTCCGTCACGCCCGAGGATGCCGGCGCGCAGACCGTGCTGGCGGAAGCGCTGACGCGGCTCGGCTTCGCCTGCACCGAGCTGACATACGGGCGCGTGCGCAACCTTTATGCGCGCATCGGCACCGGACGGCCGGCGCTGTGCTTCGCCGGGCACACCGACGTGGTGCCCGCTGGCAATGCCGCCTGGTCGGCCGATCCGTTCGCGGCGGAGGTGCGCGACGGCGTGCTCTACGGCCGCGGGGCCACCGACATGAAGGGCGGCATCGCCGCCTTCGTCGCCGCGCTGGCCGGCTGGCTGGACCGGCACGGCGGCATCCCGCCGGTCGCGGTGTCGCTGCTGATCACCGGCGACGAGGAGGGCGAGGCGGTGGACGGCACCGTCAAGGTGCTGGCGTGGATGGCCGAACGGCAGGAGATCCCCGGGTTCTGCCTGGTCGGCGAGCCGACTTCGGTCGCGACGCTGGGCGATCTGGTGAAGATCGGACGGCGCGGTTCGATGAGCGTGCGGCTCGCGGTGGAGGGCACGCAGGGCCACAGCGCCTATCCGCAGCGCGCCGACAACCCGATCCACCGGCTGGTGCGCGTGCTGCATGCGCTGACCGAGCAGGCGCTCGATGCCGGCACCGACTGGTTCGAGCCCTCCACGCTCCAGGTCACCAGCGTCGATGTCGGCAACCCGGCGACCAACGTGATCCCGGCGCGCGCCGAGGCGAAATGGAACATCCGCTTCAACGACCGCCACACGGCGGCCAGTCTCGAGGCCTGGATGCGCCGCATCATCGATGCGGCGGCGCCACACCACACGGTCAGCTTCTCCTGTTCGGGCGAGGCGTTCCTGACCACGCCGGGGCCGGAGGTGGCGAAGCTCGTCGCCGCGATCACGGCCGCGACCGGCGTGACACCGAAGCTCGACACCGGCGGCGGCACCTCGGATGCCCGCTTCATCGCCCGCTACTGCCCGGTCGCCGAGTTCGGGCTGGTCGGCACCTCCATGCACCAGGCCGACGAGCGGGTGCCGGTGGCGGAGCTCCGGGCGCTGGCGCGCGTCTACGAGGGCGTGCTGGACGCCTTCGCCACGTGAGTGCCCGCGACATCGCCGCGGGGGTCGCGTCGGTGTCGCTGCTCGCCCGCGGGCGGAGGACCGGCCTCGGCCTGCTGGATGGGTCGCCCCATGGCGCCTGGCGCAGCTTCGTCGCGCTGTTCGTCGCCGCCCCGTTCTTCCTGGCCCTGAAGCTGGTCTCGGCACCGCCGATCATCGCCGGCGGCGACCCCGTACGGCTCTGGATCGCCGAGACGATCGGCTACGTGATGGGCTGGTTCGCGCTGCCGCTGGTGATGCTGGCGTTTGCGCGCGTGATGGACCGGCTGCATCGCTGGGCGCTGTTCGTGTGCGCCTGGAACTGGACCAACCTCGCTCAGATCCTGGTGCTCCTGGCGGCCGCCCTGCTCGCGGCCCTGCTGCCGCGCGGTCTTGGCCAACTCGTCACGCTGGTCGCCCTCGGCTACGTGCTCTGGCTGCAATGGTTCGTCGCACGCGAGGCGCTCGACATCCCCGGACCGCGCGCGGTCGCCGTGGTCGGCGTCGATCTCGTGCTCGGCCTGTTCATCTCCGGGCTGACGCTCTCCATCGGCCTCGCCCGGTAAGCGACGCGCTCAGCGCAGCACCTCGAAATAGCCGGTCTCCTCGTCCATCCGCGCCTGCTCCATGGCGCGGAAGTCATAGCGCGAGACGATGCCGACGACGTGGCCGTCCTTCACCACCGGCAGATGGCGGAAGCCGCAATCGCCAAGCAGGCGCAGCGCCTCGATCGCGTTCCGCTCCGGCGTGATGGTGACGGGATTGCGCGTCATCACGGCGGCGAGCTTCGTGTGCGCCGCGTCCAGCCCCTCGGCGAGCAGGCGCACGGCGTCGCGGCCGGTGAAGATGCCTACAAGCCTGTCACCGTGCTCCACCACCAGCACGGCGCCGACGCGGCGGGCATGCATCGCCTCGCATGCCCTCTTCACCGTCGCCGTCGGCGGCAGGGTCAGCGGCTTCTGGTTCCGCACGATCTCGTGCATCGAGCGCGTCTGCATGTCGTCACTCCGTTGTCACGCAGACTTCATAGACGGGAGCGCGTCCAGGCGGGTTGATGCAGCGCAATCGGCACGTCCGGCCGCCAGGTGGCAGGCCGCCCCGCTTGGACCGGCTCCGACCCATCGGAGCCGGTCCTCCCGCGACATGCCGCGTATCTTCATCCGATCAGGCCGAGGATCGGAAGCTGCGCTGACGGGGTCCCAAAGGATGAAGTCGCTCGGACACCTCGACCAACCCGAGCTTCTGGCGCTGCTGACTGCGGCTGATGGCCGGATGTGGGGGGAATGGCCGTTCTGGGTCCGCTGTTCCGCCACTGGGCGGCGGGCGGGATGGTCTTTCCGGTGCCCGGAGCGGTCAGGC
>CALKJX010000111.1 GCA_937995555.1 uncultured Elioraea sp. | reverse complement strand
ACGATGTGGCGCGGCGCGTGGTCCTCGATGATGTCGATGTTCTGGTACACCGCATCCGCCGTGCCGCGGTACCACATGGTCTCGGAGACGCGCTGGCTCGCGGGCAGGATGTCGAAGCTCTCGTTGCGCTCGGGGCGGAGGAAGTTCCAGCCGCGCTGAAGGTGGCGGATCAGGCTGTGCGCCTTGTACTGGGTCGCGACCGCGAGGCGACGGATGCCCGAGTTGATGGCGTTGGAGAGCGCGAAGTCGATGATGCGCGACTTGCCGGCGAAGAACACCGCGGGTTTGGCCCGCCGGTCGGTGAGCTCCATCAGCCGCGAGCCTCGGCCGCCCGCCAGTACGAAGGCCATCGCGCTGCGCGCGAGCGGCCTGGGAAGTGAGGCTCGGCTGTCAATGCCCATGTCGTGTTCCCCTGATCGGTGTGATCCTGCCAGGGTGAGAGGCGGTCGCGCCAGTGGGCGGTTCAGCCGCGCCGGCTCTCCTGGGTCGGCGGCAGGTCGGCGGCCTGGCCGAGCGCCCGTCGCGGCACGGGAATGTTCCAGACCGTCGTCGCATACTCGGCGATCGTGCGGTCGGAGGAGAACCAGGCCATGTTGGCCGTGTTCAGGATCGCCGCCCGGGTCCAGCCGGCCGGGTCGCGCCAGAGCCGATCGACGCGCCGCTGCGCGGCCCAGTACGCCTCGAAATCCGTGGCGACCATGAACGGGTCGGGCCCGCGCAGCGAGGCGACGAGGTCGCGGTAGCGGTCGGGCTCGTCGGGCGAGTAGTCGCCGCGCTCGAGCGCCTCGAGCACGGCGGCAAGCCGCGGCGAGGCGGCGATCGCGGGCCAGCCCCCGCTGCCGCGCGCCTTGCGTTCGGCGACCTCCTCGGCAGTGAGGCCGAACAGGAAGATCGTGTCCTTGGGCACGCGTTCGGCAATCTCGACGGTGGCACCATCGCGCGTGCCGATGGTCAGCGCGCCGTTCAGCGCCAGCTTCATGTTGCCGGTGCCGGACGCTTCCATGCCGGCGGTGGAGATCTGCTCGGAGAGGTCGGCGGCCGGCACGATCAGCTCGGCGGCCGAGACATTGTAGTTCGGCAGGAACACGACCTTAAGCAGACCCTGCAGAGCGGGATCGTCGTTCAGCGCAGCACCGATGTCGTGGGCAAGGCGGATGATCAGCTTGGCCCGATGGTAGCTCGCGGCGGCCTTGCCGGCGAACACCTTCAGGCGCGGCGTCCAGCCGGCCGAGGGGGCGGCGCGGATCGCGTCCGCAAGCGCGATCGTCTCGATCAGATTGAGCAGCTGGCGCTTGTACTCGTGGATGCGCTTGATCTGAACGTCCATCATCGCCGCGGGATCGACGGCGATGCCGAGCTCGGCCCGTATCGTTTCGCTGAGCGCCTGCTTGTTCAGCCGTTTAACCTGCGCGAAATCGCCCTGGAACGCGGCATCGTCGGCAAGGGGCCGGAGCTGCTCGAGCGCCTGCGGATCGTCGCGGAACTTGGGTCCGATCGCCGACTCGATCAGGGCGCAGAGACGGCGGTTCGACTGGTGCAGCCAGCGACGGAAGGTGATGCCGTTGGTGATGCCGACGATCCGCCCCGGGGCCACCCGGTCGAGGTCATGGAAGACCGTACGCCGCAGCAGGCTGGTGTGCAGCGCCGAGACGCCGTTCACGCAGTGCGAGCCGATGAAGGCGAGATGCCCCATGCGCACGCGACGCTCGTTGTTCTCGTGGATCAGGCTGACCGAGGCGGCGAGCGCATCGTCGCCCGGGAAGCGCTCCCGCACCTGCTGGAGATGGCGCGCATTGATCAGATAGATGATCTGCATGTGGCGCGGCAGGAGCCGCTCGATCAAGCCGACGGGCCAACTCTCGAGCGCCTCCGGCAGCAGGGTGTGGTTGGTGTAGGCGATCGATCCTTGGGTGATGCGCCATGCCTCGTCCCATGGCACCCTGTGGAGATCGACGCAGATCCGCATCAGCTCGGCCACCGCGATGGCGGGATGCGTGTCGTTCAGCTGGATCGCGACCTTGTCGGGCAGCGAGCCGAGACCGCCATAGACGCGCAGGTGCCGGCGCACGAGATCCTGCAGGGCGGCGGAGGTGAAGAAATACTGCTGGCGCAGACGCAGCTCCTGCCCGGCGGGCGTCTCGTCGCCCGGATAGAGGACCTTGCTGATCGCCTCCATGCGTACGCGCTCGGCGAGCGCGCCGACGTGATCACCGCGGTTGAAGGCTTCGAGCTTCAGCGGATCGGGCGCGCGCGCCGACCAGAGCCGGAGCGTCGTCATGCTGCGGCCGCGCCAGCCGACCACCGGGGTGTCGTAGGCGACGGCCTGCACCATCTCGCCCGGCCGCCAGACGCAGGGCTCGTCGGCGAGCGAACCCTCGACCCAGCCGCCGAAGCCGATTTCCGGCGCGATCTCGGGCTTGGCGAACTCCCAGGGGTTGCCGAAGGCGAGCCAGTCCTCCGGATACTCTTGCTGCCAGCCGTTCGCGATCACCTGGCGGAACAGGCCGTGATCGTAGCGGATGCCGTAGCCGAAGGCCGGCACGCCGAGGCTCGCCATGCTCTCCATGAAGCAGGCGGCGAGCCGGCCAAGCCCGCCATTGCCGAGTGCCGCGTCCGGCTCGGCCATGCGGATGCGCTCCAGCGTGACGCCGAGCGGGGCGAGCGCGTCGCTCACCTCCTCGGTCAGGCCGAGATTGTCGATGTTGTCGCGCAGCAGCCGCCCGATCAGGAACTCAAGCGAGAGGTAGTAGACCTGCTTCGCGCCCGTTTCGTAGGCGGAGCGGGTTGTCGCCATCCAGCGATCGACGATGAGTTCGCGCACCGCACGCGCGGTCGCCATGAACCACTCGCGATCGGAGGCGGCGTTCTGGCTGCGCCCCACATCATAGGTGAGCTTGCGCACGATCGCCTCGCGCAGCATCGCGGGGTCGTGGCGCTTGCCGCTTCGTGTCTGCGTCTCGATGGTCACGCCCGGTTTCGTCTCCGCCTGACAGGGCCGGCAGTGGATCATACGGGGTAAAGATTACTAGAACCACCGGCGTGCGGGCAGCCGGGAGCCGGATGTCCGCCACGTAGCAATTCATGTCAGGGCTTCACGTCGTTGCGGCGCGATGCGGCGAAGGCGGCGATCCGCCGCCGCATGTCCGCCCGATCCGGCATCGCCCCTGCGTCCACCGGCAGGCGACGGCGCCAGTTCGGGTGGCCGTCGACGGTGCCGGGGAGGTTCGGCTGCTCGCCGAGCGCGCAGGCGTCCTCGACCGGCAGCAGCGCCAGTGCCGAGGCAGAACCGCCAACATGCCGGATCGCCGCATCGAGGACGCGCTCCGCCGCCTCGATCCCCGGCATCTCGCCCGTGGCCGCACCGGAGCGGCACATCGCCCGCCAGAGCGCGGCTCGATCCGCCGCACGCCCAGCCTCCTCCGCCTCGGCCGCCGCCAGGTCGGGGAAGCGGTCGAGCCGGCGGCGCCAGGCGATGTCGCGGCCCTGCCACCAGCCGACCACCGTGGGCAGGTCGTGCGTCGTCGTCATCGCCGCCGCGCGGCGTGACCACGTCGTCGGGTCGGTGAAGGCCCCGCTGTGATCGCGCTCGAACCAAAGCACGCGCATGCCGAGGATCTCGGCCGCATCCAGCCGGTCGCGGAATCCGTCGGGCAGCGTACCGAGATCCTCGCCGATCACGATCGCGTTGTGCTTCCAGGACTCGAGCGCGATCAGGCGCAGCAGGTCATCGAGCGGATAGCGCGCATAGACGCCCTCGCGCGGGCTTGCGCCGGGCGGGACGAGCCAGAGCCGGGCTAGCCCCATGACGTGATCGATCCGCACCCCGCCGGCATGGCGCAGCGCCGCGCGCAGCACCCCCAGGAAGCCTGCGAAGCCGGTGTCGATCAGCGCTGTCGGCGAGAACGCGGTCACCCCCCAGTCCTGGCCGAGCGGCGAGAAGGCATCGGGCGGTGCGCCGACCGAGACGCCATTCAGGAACTGATCCGGCCGCGACCAGGCTTGGCTGCCAGCGGGATCGGCGCCGACCGCGAGATCGGTGATCAGGCCGATCGCCATGCCGGCCGCGCGCAGACGCCGCTGCGTCTGGGAAAGACTGGCATCGGCGAGGAACTGCGCGAACTCGTGGAACGCCACCTCGTCCGCGTGGGCGCGCGCGAACGCCGCGACCTCCGCGCTCGCCCGGTCGCGGAGCGGTGCCGGCCAGCGCCGCCAGTCATGGGCCGCGCGGTGCGCGACCTGATGCGCGTGCAGCGCCTCGAAGCGCGCGTGATCGCGCAATGCCTCGCCCTCGCGGGCACGGAAGGCCGCGAAGCGCGGGTCGGCGGCGTGGCGCGCGAACAGGGCGCGGAAGGCGGCGAGCGTGCGCGTCGAGACCGCGGGCCAATCGACCAGATCGCCGTCATCCGCCGTCACCGCCGCGTCTCCATCGGCGAAGACCAGCGACGGGTCGGCATGCAGAGGATTGAGGAACAGTCGCGAGGACGGCGAATACGGCCCGTAGCGGTGCGGGTCGGCGGCGAACAGCGCGTGCTGCGGGCTCATCGCCAGGCACGCGGCACCGTACCGTGCCGCCACCTCGCCGAGCGCCGCGAGCGCGCCGTGATCGCCGACACCGCGATCACCCGCGCGGCGCAGCGCATAGACCTGCGCGGCGAGCCCCCAGACGCGCGCCCGTTCGGGCAAGGCGACACAGCGCGGCGGCGCGGCCGCCACCGCTACCTCCCGGTCGCCAAGCTCCAGCCTGTGCCAGCCCGGCGTGTCGAGCCCCGGCAGGCGTGCCTCGCCGCTCCAGCCCGGGACCAGCGCGCCCTCGCGGGTGGTGCCGTCCTCCAGCGTAAGCCGCCACCGATCGCCGACCGCGCCCCCCGGGACGGCCACGCCGTCGGCGCCGACCGTCAGGGTCAGCACCGGCGGCAGCGTGGCGGCACGGCGCGCAAGCGCCGCACGCGCCTCGGCGATCGCTGCGTCGCTGTCGGCCGGAAACCCCATGGCGCCGAGCACGGCGCGCAGGGTCTCCGGCCCGACCGTGTTCAGCCTGCCGGTGTTGTCGCGCCATTCCGCCGCGAGACCGGCGGCCTTGGCGAGGGCGGCGAGCGCCGCATCGGTCATCGCGCTGCGCCTCCGAGCGTGCAGGCGAGCAGCACGGCCGCGTGCGGCGCGACCTCGATCACGTCAGCTGCGACCGGATCTTCCGGCGCCTCCGGTGTGGCGCTGTCCAGCATTCGCACCCAGGCGAGCGAAGGCTCGGGCAGGACGAACCGGCGCGGCTCCGGATCGCCGTTCAGCAGCAGCAGCGTCGCCTGCGTCGTGCCGGGCTCGCACCAGACGCGGCGCAGCGCCAGCGTCAGCCCGGGTCGCGACCAGTCTTCCGGCGTCTTCGGCTTCCCCGCGGCATCGAACCAGGCGGTATCGGCGAGCCCGGGCCACGGTTCGGCCGTGCCGTGGAGGAACCGCGCGGGGCGCAGCGGCGCGAGGCGCGCTCGGGCGGCGATGCAGCGCGCGACGAAGTTGCGGAGCCGCTTGCACTCCGGCTCCTCCGCGCGCGCCCAGTCGATCCAGCTCAGCGCGTTGTCCTGGCAGTAGGCGTTGTTGTTGCCCTTCTGGGTCCGGCCGAGCTCGTCGCCGGCGAGCAGCATCGGCGTGCCGGCGGAGGCGAACAGCGTCACGAGCATCGCGCGCCGCACGGCCGCGCGCGTGGCGTTGATCGCGGCGTCGTCGGTCTCGCCCTCAACGCCCCAGTTGCGGCTGTGGTTCTGGTCATGGCCATCGCGGTTGCCCTCACCGTTGGCCTGATTGTGCTTGTGCTCGTAGGCGGCGAGATCGTGCAGCGTGAACCCGTCATGCGCGGCGAGGAAGTTGACGCTCGCCCAGGGACGCCGACGGCGCCGGTCGAACAGCTCGGCCGAGCCGGTGAGCCGCGCCGCGAGCTCGGGCCGGGCGAGCGGATCGCCGCCCCAGAACCGCCGCACGGTGTCACGATAGCGGTCGTTCCACTCGGCGAAGCCGGGCGGGAAGCGCCCGAGATGATAGCCGCCCGGGCCGAGATGCCACGGCTCGGCGATCAGCTTGACGTGGCCGAGCACGGGGTCCTGGCGGATCGCGTCGAAGAAGCCGGCGCTGTCGTCGAAGCCGCCGTCCTCATGACCGAGGATCGTGCCGAGATCAAAACGAAAACCATCCACATGATACGACGTCACCCAGTGGCGAAGGCTGTCCATCACCATCTGCAGCGCGCGCGGATGCGCAAGGTTGAGCGTGTTGCCTGTGCCGCTGTCGTTGACATAGCGGCGCCGGTCGTCGGGCGCGAGCCGGTAGTAGGACGCGTTGTCGAGGCCGCGCCAGCAGAGCGTCGGTCCGGTCTCGTCGCTCTCGCCGGTGTGGTTGTAGACGACGTCCAGGATCACCTCGATGCCGGCCTGGTGCAGGCGGCGGATCGCGCCGCGGATCTCGTCGCGCGCCTCGGGTGCCGAGAGGTAGCGCGGCTCGGGCGCGAAGAAGCCGAGCGGCTGGTAGCCCCAGTAATTGACGAGGCCGCGCTCGAACAATGCGCGGTCGTGCAGGATCGCCTGCACCGGCAACAGCTCGACCGCGGTAACACCGAGGCGGAGCAGATGCTCGATCACGGCCGGATGGCCGAGAGCGGCGAAGCTGCCGCGCTGCGCCGCCGGCACCGCCCGGTGACGCATGGTCAGGCCACGGAGGTGCGCCTCGTAGATCACCGTGCGCGGCCACGGCACCGCGGGCGGTCGGTCATCGCCCCAGGGGTAGTCGTCATGCGTGACGACGCATTTCGGCACGAAGGGCGCGCTGTCGCGGCGGTCGGGCGTGCGCTCGTTCCTCGGCTGCGCGCCGGAGAGTGCGTCCGACCAGCGGAGTTCCCCGCGCAACTGCCGCGCATAGGGATCGAGCAGCAGCTTGTTCGGGTTGAAGCGGTGCCCGGCGGCCGGATCGAAGGCCCCGTGCGCGCGCAGCCCGTACACCAGGCCGGGGCCGGCGCCAGGCAGATAGCCGTGCCAGACCTCGTCGGTGCATTCGGGCAGGTCGAAGCGCGCAATCTCGTGCTTTCCGTCGCTGTCGAACAGGCAGAGCTCGATCCGCTCGGCATGGGCGGAGAACACGGCGATGTTCACGCCGAGACCGTCCCAGTGCGCGCCGAGGCGATGGGGCGAGCCGTGGTCGAGTCGGTCGGGCAGGCCGGGCGGCCGCGCCGGCGGCGCGGCGCGCGCGGAAGCCGGGGCGAGCAGGGGGCTGGGGAAGGAGTCGGCCGTCACGCGGCCGGACTATAGGGGTGGGTGGGCGGCAGCGTCATGCGCGATGGCGCGAGGAGCCGCGCCATGCGAGGGTCGGGGCGGGGAGGCTCCGATGCGGGATCACTACGGGCGGGCGTTGATCGTGGGCGTGGGTGCGGGGCTCAGCGCCTCGCTCGCGCGGCTGTTCGCGTACGAGGGCATGCGCGTCGGGCTTGCGGCGCGGTCCGTCGAGAAGCTTGCGGGGCTGGCCGAGGAGACCGGTGCGGTGACGCAGCGTTGCGACGCGACCGTGCCGGAGCAGGTCGAGGCGCTGTTCGCGGCGATGGACGCGGCCCTCGGCGGGCCGCCCGATGTCGTGGTGTTCAACGCGAGCCACCGCGTGCGCGGCCCGCTCGTGACGCTC
>CALKJX010000110.1 GCA_937995555.1 uncultured Elioraea sp. | reverse complement strand
GGCCGGTCTCGACCATCAGCACGGCATCGTCCGGCGACAGCGTGTTCACCAGCGCCGCCTCCCAGGCGCCGGTGCCGGAGGCGGGGTAGATGAACACGCGCCCCCGCTCGGCCCGGAAGATGGTCTTCATCCCCTCGAGGCACGCCTGGCCCAGCCTGGCGAAGGCGGGGCTGCGGTGGTCCATGGTCGGGTTGTCGATCGCGCGCAGGATGCGGTCCGGCACGTTCGTCGGCCCGGGGATCTGGAGGAAATGGCGGCCCGCGACCCGCCCCGGCTCGTTCTGCATCGCGCTGTTCCTCGGCCCTTGTCTCCCGGCGCCCGGCACCGTCTGATGCGATAGAGACACCGGGGAGAACGCTGTCAATGCCTGCTGCCTTGCGACCGGGGCTCGAACGGCGCCTGAAGGCCGCGCTGAAGGGGGAGGTGCGCGCGGATGCGGCGACGCGCGGCCGCTTTGCCACCGACGCGTCGCACTACCAGGTGATGCCGGCCGCTGTGGCGTTTCCCTGCGACGCCGCGGATGTGGCCGCCGCGATCGCGATCGCGCGCGAGGAGGGTGTCGCCATCACCCCGCGCGGCGGCGGCACCTCGCAGAACGGCCAGACCATCAACACCGGGCTGGTGCTCGACTGCTCGCGCCACCTGAACCGCATCCTCGAGATCGACCCGGCAAACCGCCGCGCGGTCGTGCAGCCCGGGCTGGTGCTGGACGAGCTGAACCGCGCGCTCGCGCCCTATCGGCTCTGGTATCCGGTGGATGTGTCGACCGCGTCGCGCGCCACCCTCGGCGGCATGGCGGGCAACAACTCCTGCGGCTCGCGCTCGCTCCGCTTCGGCACCATGTGCGACAATGTGCGCGCGATCGAGGCGATCCTGCCCGACGGCACGGCGGCGCGTTTCGACGACCGCGCGGCGTTGCGCAACGACTCGCCGATCGCGGCCCTGGTGTCGGATCTGCGCGCGATCGCCGCGCGCGAGGCCGACGAGATCGAGGCGCGCTTCCCCAAGGTGCAGCGCCGCGTGGGCGGCTACAACCTGGATGCGCTGGTGCCGACGCGCGATTCGCCGAACCTCGCGCACCTGCTCGTCGGTTCCGAGGGCACGCTCGGCTTCTCGACCGCGATCGAGCTCACGCTCTCGCCGGTGCTGCCGCGGCACAAGACGCTCGGCGCGTGCCACTTCGGCAGCTTCCATGCGGCGATGGACTCCGCCCAGCACATCGTGAAGCTCGCGCCGGTCGGTGTGGAGCTGGTCGATCGCACCATGATCGAGCTCGCGCGCGACATCGCGATGTTCCGGCCGACACTGGACGCCTTCATGCGCGGCGAGCCCGAGGCGCTGCTGCTGGTCGAGTTCGCCGAGGACGACGCGGCGACCAACCGGCACCGGCTGAAGGACCTCGCCGCACTGATGGGCGATCTCGGCTTCGGCTGGGATCGCACGGGCACGCATTTCGGCGGCGTGGTGGAGGTGACCGATCCGGCACTGCAAGGCGCGATCAATCAGCTCCGCACCGCGGGGCTCAACATCATGATGAGCATGAAGGAGGAGGGCAAGCCGATCTCCTTCGTCGAGGACTGCGCCGTGCCGCTCGAGCACCTCGCCGACTACACCGCGCGGCTGACGGAGGTGTTCGCGCGTCACGGCACGCGCGGGACCTGGTACGCGCATGCGGGCTCGGGCTGCCTGCACGTGCGGCCGGTGCTGAACCTGAAACTGGAGCAGGATGCCCGCACCATGCGCGCGATCGCCGAAGAGGCCTTCGCGATGGTGCGCGCCTACAAGGGCAGCCACTCGGGCGAGCATGGCGACGGCATCGTGCGCAGCGAGTTCCACACCTTCATGTTCGGCGAACGCCTCGTGCGCGCCTTCGAGGCGGTGAAGGACCGTGTCGATCCGCGCGGCACCTTCAACCCGAACCGCATCGTGCGTCCGCCGCGCATGGATGACCGGACGCTGTTCCGCTACCATCCCGATTACGCGCCGTCCACGTATCGCCCCGTGCTCGACTGGTCGGAGTTTCCGCGCGCGAGCCCTGCCGCCTCGTTCCAGGCCGCGGTGGAGATGTGCAACAACAACGGCGCCTGCCGCGCGCTCGCCGGCGAGGTGATGTGCCCCTCCTACCGCGCCACGCGCGAGGAGCGCGACGTCACGCGCGGGCGGGCGAACACCCTCAGGCTCGCGCTCTCGGGCCAGCTCGACGGCGGCATCACTTCGGACGCCGTGGCCGAGGCGCTGTCGCTCTGCGTCTCCTGCAAGGCGTGCCGGCGCGAATGCCCGACGGGCGTGGACATGGCACGCATGAAGATCGAGGTGCTCGCGGCGCGCAACGCCGCGCGCGGGCTGTCGATCCGCGACCGCCTGGTTGCGTTCCTGCCGCGCTACGCCCGCCACGCGGCGCGGCTCGGCCTGCTCACGAACGCGCGCAACGCGATCCCGGCGCTCGCGCGGCTCTCGCAGTTCCTCACCGGATTCGCCGCTGCGCGTCCGCTGCCGCGCTGGGCGCGCGCGCCCTGGCGCGACGACGAGGCCTCGATGCCGGAGCCCGACGCGATCCTGTTCGCGGACACCTTCAACCGCTGGTTCGAGCCCGAGAACCTGCGCGATGCGACGCGCGTGTTGCGCGCGGGCGCGATTCGCGTTGCCGCGGCCAATGGACCCGGGCGACCGCTGTGCTGCGGCCGGACGTTCCTCGCCGCCGGCCTCGTCGACCGCGCGCGGGAGGAGGCGCGCCGCACGCTCGCCGTGCTCGCGCCGCACGTGCGCGCCGGGCGGCCCGTCATCGGCCTCGAACCCTCGTGCCTGCTGACGCTGCGCGACGAGTGGCTGTCACTCGGCCTGGGCGAGGACGCGCGCGTTGTCGCTGATCACGCGCTGCTGTTCGAGGAGTTCATCGACCGCCATGCCGCGCGCTTTGCGGCCGTGCTGAAGCCGCTCCCGGGACGGCGCGCGCTCGTGCATGGCCACTGCCACAGCAAGGCGTTCGGCGCCTTCCCGGCTGTGCTCCGCGCGCTGAAGACGATCCCGGACCTGCCGGTGACGCCGGTCGAGTCGTCGTGCTGCGGCATGGCCGGCGCGTTCGGCTATCAGGCGGAGACACAGCCCGTCTCGCGCGCGATGGCGGAGCTGTCGCTGCTGCCCGCGGTGCGTGCGGCCGATCCGCATGCGCTGATCGTCGCCAATGGAACCTCGTGCCGGCACCAGATCGCCGATCTCGCCCCGCGCGAGGCGCTCAATCCCGCGCGCGTGCTCGCGATGGCGCTTTAGCCTGCGGCAGTGCAGCACGTGCAGGGGCTTGTGACGCCCGAGGCCGTGGGCAAGATGCGCGCCGAGCGGGCGGCCGAGCCGGCACCCGCAGGGACGGAAACCGGGTCGCGCGACGCCGCCTGACGCGCGGGCCTCAGCCGAGGATCGATGATCGCGTCACTGCTCCCGGTCGGCTCACTGCTCTCGGGTGTGGGGCTGCTGCTGGTCGGTCACGGGCTGCTGACCATGGTCCTGCCGCTGCGCGGCGAGGCGGAGGGGTTCGACCCCGTCGCGATCGGCGCGCTCGGTGCCGCCTACTACGGGGGGTTCGTCGCCGGCTGCCTGCACGGGCCGCGTGTGATCCGCCGCGCTGGTCACATCCGCGCCGTCGCTGCGGTGGTGTGCGGCGTGTCGGCGGCGGCGGCGGCCTATCCGCTGGCCGTCACCATGCCCGTCTGGATCGTGCTCCGGTTCGCCTTCGGCTACGGGCTCGCGGTGTTCTACCTCATCGTCGAGTCCTGGCTGAACGACCGCGCGACCAACGCGACGCGCGGCACGATCATGTCGGCCTACATCATGGTGAACCATGTCGCGCTGACGGGCGGACAACTGCTGCTGTTCAGCTGGCCGGTCGAGGGCTTCCACCTGTTCGTGCTCGGCAGCGTGCTGATCTCGGTCTCGGCGATCCCGGTCGTGCTGACGCGGCAGGCGCAGCCGGCACCGGTGACCGAGGTGCGGTTCCGGCCCGCGCGGTTGTGGCGCGCCTCGCCGGTGGGGCTGGTCGGCAGCCTGATGGTCGGTGTGGCGAATGGCGCGTTCTGGAGCCTTGCCCCGGTGTCGGCGACCGATTTCGGGCTGAGCCACCGGCAGGCGGCGATCTTCATGAGTGTCGCCGTGATGTCCGGCGCGCTGGTGCAGATGCCGATCGGCCGGCTGTCGGACCGGCTGGATCGGCGCCATGTGCTGGCCGCGCTGCTCGCCGCGGCGACGGCGACGGGGCTCGCGACGTTCCTGGTCGCACCGTCGGGGATCGCGCTGACGCTGCTCGGCGCCGCCTTCGGCGCCTCGGCGTTGCCCGGCTACTCGCTGGTTGCCGCGCACGCCTACGACCACGCCGATCCGTCCGACTATGTCGGTACCGCATCGAGCCTGCTGCTGATGAACGGCCTCGGCTCGATCGTCGGCCCGATCGCGGCGGCGTTCCTGCTGCGCGCCGCACCGGGCGGCGGGCTCTACCTGTTCACCGCGACGACGCATGGGGTCCTGCTCGGCTTCGTGCTGTGGCGGGTGACGCGGCGCGCGGCCCCGCCCGAGCGGGCGCGTGAGAGCTTCGATCTCGCCGCGACCGCGCCCGCCGCGGTCGGCGCGGTGATCGCGCCGGAGCCGGCCGCCGAGGCGGATCAGAAGTCGCCCGCGGCAACGTAGGGCCGCGCCCACAGGATCGCCTGCAGCAGCACCGCCTTGGTCCAGGCCGCGTGCATCGCCTCCACCTCGGGGCCGCTCGCCCCCGTCTCGGCGAGGAACGGGCGCATGGTGAGCGAAATCGGCATCACCAGGGCCAGCAGGTGGCGCAGCGGGATGTGCGGCGCGGCATCCACGCCGTCGGTCCGGTTCTTGCCGCTGCGGTGATGACGCCGGCCGATCTCCTCCTGCCAGGCGAGCCAGGCGGCGTCGTGCGGCGCATTGCAGGTGTCGAGGATCCACTGCCCGAACCGGGCGCGCACGGCGGCGAGATAGGTGCCGATCGGCTCGCCGGTGCCGTGCTCGCGGAACGCGGCGAGCAGATGCGGTTGCGAGGCGACGAAACCGTACCAGACATCCAGGATCGCCTCGATCCGGTCGGCGACGATCGCGCCCGCACGCTTCAGCGCCGCGACGTCGTCCGCGCCGAACAGCAGGCTCGCCTCCAGCTCGGCGAGTTCGGCCAGGGTGAGCGGCGAGGGCGACAGTGCGGGATCGCCGTAGCGGTAGCCGGGGATCGTGGTCGCGGGAGCGGTCATGGGTTCGTCCTTGTCAAGACATTGCGCCGGCGGATAGCATCGAGTCGATATCGCTTTCCGCGGAGCCGGTCAATGGATAATAGCGAGTCGCTATCGGGTGGCGGGGAGACCCCCAGCCGCCATGCCGCGCGGCTGATCAACCGGCTCGACCGGCTCGCGCGCGCGGCCGATCATCGCGGCGGGCTCAACCCGGCCCAGCGCGACGCGCTGCGCTATCTCGGCCGCGCCAACCGCTTCTCGCGCAGCCCCGCCGCCCTCGCCGAGTATCTCGGTGCGACCCGGGGAACCGTGTCGCAGAGCCTGATCGCGCTCGAAGCCAAGGGTTACGTGAGGCGCGAGCCCCACCCGCGGGATCGGCGCGCGGTGACGCTCGGGCTGACGGCCGCCGGGCGCGCCGTGCTCAGGGAGGACGCAGGCGTGGCGCTGCTCGCCGAGGCGGTGGCGGCGGGCGCGGGTGCGGAGGCAGCCACGCTCGCGCGCCTGCTCGAAGCCACCCTCGCCGCGGCGATCGCGCGGAACGGTGGTCGCGCCTTCGGCATCTGCCGCACCTGCCGCCATTTCCGCGCCGATGCCCATCCCGCCACGTCACGGCCGCATCACTGCGCGCTGCTCGACGTGCCGCTGGGCGAGTTCGATGCCGGGGCGATCTGCGTCGAACACGCGGCTTGAAGGCTCACGGCGGCGGCTCCTCCTCCGCGCCGGGCAGCGCGCCGCCATGGGACGCGCGGATCGCCTCGGCCCCCTCCTCGGCGGTCTCGACGAAGCGGATGAGGTCGAGATCGGCGCGGTCGATCAGGCCTTCCTCGGCCAGCACCTCGAACCGCACCACCCGGTCCCAGAACGCCCGGTGGAACAGCAGGATCGGCAGGCGGCGGATCTTGCGCGTCTGCACCAGCGTCAGCGTCTCGAACGGCTCGTCCAGCGTGTCCGCACACCCCGGTGGTCGCCAACGGCGTCTCGTTCCGGCACCGGATGGCCGACCCGGCGCCGGGCGAGGCGCTGCAGCCGGCGCGGGTGCCGGCGGCGTTGCTGGCGTGTGAACGGAAAAGGGGGTGGCGCGAGGCCACCCCCCGGAAACGCCCGACGGTGCGGTGCGCTCAGGCGTCGACGGTCTCGCGGCGGCGACGCGCGGCGAGGCCGAGGCCGGCCAGCCCGGCGAGCAGGATCGCCATCGAGGCCGGCTCCGGCACCTCGACCTGCGAAGGTGCGAGCGCGCCCCGCATCACGTTGAACACGCCGGTATTGTCGATGTAGCGGCCGTCACCGAAGTTCAGATAGGTGACGAGGCCGGGATCGGTGCCGACGACCTGGGTGTAGAATCCCTCGGCGCCCGCACCCTTGGCGAAGAACAGGGTGTTCTCGTTGGTGTGCGTGCCGTAGTGCCACTTCACGCCGGGCAGCACGCCCTGGCCGCGGCCCTCGATCGGCTGGAACGCGATGGTGTCCGAGTCCGGGCCCATCGGCATGCCGTTGCCGTGGTCGGTCAGCACGATCATGAGGGTCTCGTCCCAGTTCGAGTAGGTCTCGACCCATTCGATCGCCCAGGCGACGGAGCGGTTGAAGTCGACCTGCTCCTCGATGATGCGCGCGGTGTTGTTGCCGTGCGCCATCCAGTCCACCGCCCCGCCCTCGACCATGAGGAAGAAGCCGTTCGGGTTCTGCGACAGGATGTTGATCGTGCCCATCGTCATCTCGACCAGGGTGGGCACGTTCGGGTTGAATGCCACGCCAGAGGCGTTGCCGGACGCGACCGACGGTTCGGTCGTGCCC
>CALKJX010000109.1 GCA_937995555.1 uncultured Elioraea sp. | reverse complement strand
CTGCAGGACATCATCGCCATCCTGGGCATGGACGAGCTTTCGGAGGAGGACAAGCTGATCGTGGCGCGCGCGCGCAAGATCCAGCGCTTCCTGTCGCAGCCCTTCCACGTCGCCGAGGTGTTCACCGGCCAGCCGGGCGCCTTCGTCGAGCTCGCCGACACGATCCGCAGCTTCAAGGCGATCTGCGCCGGCGAGTACGACCACCTGCCGGAGGCGGCGTTCTACATGGTCGGCACGATCGAGGAAGCGGTCGCGAAGGCCGAGAAGCTTGCCGCCGAGGCGGCCTGAGGGGCAGGTCCGGGAGCGCGCCAGCATGGCGGAACAGACCACGCTCGAGATCGTCGGACCGACGCGGCTTCTGCTGTCGGAGCCGGTCGATCTCGCGGAAATCCCGGCCTATGACGGCTATATCGGCGTCCTGGCCGGCCACGCGCCGATGATCGCCACACTGCGCGGCGGGCTGATCCGCGTGCATCAGGGCGGTGCGGTAACCAAGCAGCTCTATGTCGGGCGCGGCTTCGTCGAGATCGCGCCCGATCGGTGCACGGTGCTCGCCGACGAGGTGATTCCGGCCGAGGAGCTCTCTGTCGAGACCGCGCTGACCCGCGTCGCCGAGGCTGAGAACGCCTACAAGGCGGCGGCCGAGTCGCGCGACGCCGAGGAGATCGAGCAGGCCATCATGCGGCTGAATGCAGCCCGCGCGATGGAGGCGGCGGCCCGGCGCTGAGGCCGCCTGCCGTCCGCATGACCTGCGGACAGGGTTGCAACACGCTGATTCGGTTCGGTTTCGTCCGTTCCGCGACCCCTTGCCTCGCTGGCGCGCAATCCCCATTCCTGTGCTAGCGTCCGCGCAAGGCCGAGTCCCCCCCTCGGGAAGGCAGGGCTGTTCGACAACCGGGAAGGACGGCAACGCCATGAAGCACTGGCACATCGACCAGGTCGGCTGGGACCGGTTCGATCCCGCCAGGGTGGATCCGGGCATCGTGCCGCTGGTGAAGGCGGCGGCGATGGTCGAGCGCAACGGCGACGACTACGCCACCTATCTCTGCAACGTGTTCCACGACGACCCGGACTTCCAGCAGGCGGCGCGCAACTGGGCGGTCGAGGAGGTGCAGCATGGCGAGGCGCTCGGCCGCTGGGCGACACTGGCCGATCCGTCCTGGGACTACCGCGCCGCCTTCGCCCGGTTCCGCGCTGGCTACAAGATCCCGCTGGAGGCGGATCATTCCGTGCGCGGCAGCCGCACCGGCGAGTTGATCGCGCGCTGCATGGTCGAGACCGGCACCTCGTCCTACTACACCGCGCTCGGCGAGGGCACCGAGGAGCCGGTGCTGAAGCAGGTCTGCCAGCTGATCGCGGCCGACGAGTACCGCCACTTCAAGCTGTTCTACGACCACATGCGGCGCTATCTCGCGCGCGAGAAGATCTCGCTCATGGAGCGTCTGCGCATCGCGGCCGGGCGGATCGGCGAGAGCGAGGACGACGAGCTCGCCTTCGCGTTCCACTGCGGCAACATGCCGGACGGCGTGCCCTATGACCGCAAGACCTCGATCGCGACCTACATGGCCAAGGCGATGACCTACTACAAGGTGCGCCACATCGACCGCGGCATGGGCATGATCTTCAAGGCGGTCGGGCTGCCGCCGCGCGGCCGGCTGTCGGAGCTCGCAGCCCGCGCCGCGCACCGCTTCATCCGCTTCAAGCAGTGGCGAAACGAGGCGATCGCGCAACGCGCTGCCGCCAACAGCAACATCCCTCGCACCGCGCAGGCGGCCTGAGCCTCCCTCCGCCACGGGCCCTTGACGCCGCCCTCGCGTCGGAGACGCGCGCGCTATGACGGCGATCCTGGTGATCAAGCACGGCGCGCTCGGCGATCTGGTGCAGGCCTTCGGGCCGTTCGCGGCGATCCGTGCGCATCATCCCGCGGCGCGGATCGACCTGCTGACCACGCCGCCTTTCGCCGCCCTGATGCGGCGTGCGCCGTGGTTCGATCACGTGCTCACGGACGACCGCCCACCCTGGTGGCATCTGCCGGCTCAGGCGGCGCTTGCACGGAGCCTCGCGGCCGCGGGGTATGGGCGTGTCTACGACCTCCAGACCTCGGCGCGCTCCTCGCGCCTGCTCGCCTGGCTGCGGCTGTTCGGCGCCCGGCCGGAGTGGAGCGGCATCGCGCGGGGCGCCTCGCACCCGCACGCGAATCCCGATCGCGACGCCATGCACACCCAGGACCGCCAGCGCGAGCAGCTCGCCATGGCGGGGATTACGGCGTTCCCCCCGCCCGACCTGGACTGGCTGGAGGGCGATGCCGCGCGGTTCGACCTGCCGGGGCGGTTCGCGCTGCTGATCCCGGGCGCGGCACCGCATCGCCCGGCCAAGCGATGGCCCGCCGAGCACCACGGCGCGCTCGCCGCGCACCTCGCCGCCGCCGGACTGACGCCCGTCGTCCTCGGCACCCCCGCCGAGGCGCCTCTCGCCGCGACGATCCGCGAACGGTGCCCCGCCGCCCGCGACCTCATCGGGCAGACCGCGATCGCGGACATCGCCGCCCTCGCCCGCCGCGCGGTCCTCGCGGTCGGCAACGACACCGGGCCCATGCACCTGATCGCGGCAATCGGCACGCCCTCGCTGGTGCTGTTCTCCGCCGACAGCGACCCCGCGCTCTGCGCCCCGCGCGGGCGCGAGGTGCGCATCCTGCGCGTGCCCGATCTGCGCGAGCTGCCGCCCGCGCAGGTGATCACGGCGGTGGCCGCGCTTGACGCCCCTGCCGCCCCGCCCGCATAGACGCCTCTCGCCCGAGAACGGCCGAGGAACAGCCATGCCTGCCATAACCCTGCCCGACGGATCCGTGCGCCGCTTCGACGCCGCCGTCACGGGCACGGAGATCGCGGCGGCGATCGGCCCAGGCCTCGCCAAGGCGGCGATCGCGATCGAGGTGGACGGCGCGCTGTGGGATCTCGCCCGCCCGATCGAACATGACGCACGCGTGCGCCTGATCACCCGCAAGGACCCGGAGGCGCTCGAGCTCATCCGCCACGACTGCGCGCATGTGCTGGCCGAGGCCGTGCAGGAGCTCGTCCCCGGCACCCAGGTCACCATCGGCCCGCCGATCGAGAACGGCTTCTACTACGACTTCGCGCGCGACACGCCCTTCACCCCCGAGGACTTCCCCGCGATCGAGGCGAAGATGCGCGAGATCATCGCGCGCGGCGCGGCCTTCGAGCGCATCGTCACCACCCGCCACGAGGCGATCGACCTGTTCCGCGCGAAGGGCGAGAAGTACAAGGTGCAGCTGATCGAGGACCTGCCGCAGGGCGAGACGATCACGCTCTACCGCCAGGGCCAGTGGACCGATCTCTGCCGCGGCCCGCACATGCCGACCGTCGGGCATGTCGGCGACGCCTTCAGGCTGATGAAGGTCGCGGGGGCCTACTGGCGCGGCGATCACCGCAACGCGATGCTGTCCCGCATCTACGGCACCGCCTGGCGCGACCGCAAGGAGCTCGATGCGTATCTGCATCAGCTTGAGGAGGCCGAACGGCGCGACCACCGCCGCATCGGCAAGGAGATGGGGCTGTTCCATCTCCAGGAGGAGGCGGTCGGCTCGGTGTTCTGGCACCCCAAGGGCTGGCGGCTCTACCGCACCGCCGAGAGCTACATGCGCCGGCGCCTCGATGCCGCCGGCTATGTCGAGGTGAAGACGCCACAACTTGTCGACCGCGCGCTGTGGGAGGCCTCCGGCCACTGGGAGAAGTTCCGCGAGAACATGTTCGTCGCGAACGTGGAGGACGAGGGCGAGAAGTCGCGCGTGCTGGCGCTCAAGCCGATGAACTGCCCCTGCCATGTGCAGATCTTCAACACCACGATCCGTTCCTATCGCGACCTCCCGCTGCGCATGGCCGAGTTCGGCTCCTGCCATCGCTACGAGCCCTCGGGTGCCCTGCACGGCATCATGCGCGTGCGCGCCTTCACCCAGGACGATGCGCACATCTTCTGCACCGAGGCGCAGATCGCCGACGAGACCGTGCGCTTCGTCGACCTGCTCTCTTCGGTCTATCGCGATTTCGGCTTCGACGCGTTCCGCGTGAAGTTCTCCGACCGCCCGGCCAAGCGCGCCGGCACCGATGCCGTATGGGACCAGGCCGAGACCGCACTGAAGGAGGCCTGCGCGACCGCCGGCGTCGCCTACACGCTCAATCCGGGCGAAGGTGCGTTCTATGGGCCGAAGCTCGAGTTCGTGCTGCGCGACGCGATCGGGCGCGACTGGCAGTGCGGCACGCTGCAGGTCGACTTCGTGCTGCCCGAAAGGCTCGACGCGCTCTATGTTGCGCAGGACGGCTCGCGCCGGCGCCCGGTGATGCTGCACCGCGCCATACTCGGCAGTTTCGAGCGCTTCCTCGGCATTCTCATCGAACAGTACGCCGGCCGCTTCCCCCTTTGGCTCGCACCCGTCCAGGCGGTGGTCGCGACCATCACCTCGGACGCCGACGCCTATGCGCGCGAGGTGGCGGCCGCGCTGTCACGGGCGGGCCTGGCGGTCGAGGCGGACCTGTCGAACGCCAAGATCCAGGCCAAGATCCGCGAGCATTCGGTCGCGCACGTGCCGGTGATCGTGGTTGTAGGGCGCAAGGAGGCCGAGGCGCGCACGGTCGCGCTCAGGCGCCTCGGCGGCCAGGCCCAGCAGATCATGCCCCTCGATCAGGCCGTGGCGGCGCTTGCGGCCGAAGCGACCCCGCCGGACCTGCGCGGCCCCGTCGCGGTTGAAGCCGCGGCCTGATTTCCCCATTCTGTGTCCGTTCAACAACGGCAAGGAGGCTTGAGCCATCCCACCGCGTCCGACCACCCTGGCGCCGCCGACCCGCGAGGGCCCGCGCGTCAATGAAGACATCCGCATCCCCCAGGTCCGCCTGATCGGCGCCGACGGGGAGATGATCGGCGTCCTGCCGACCCGTGAGGCGCTCTGGCGCGCCCGGGAGGTGGGGCTGGATCTCGTGGAGATTTCCCCGAACGCCGATCCCCCGGTCTGCAAGATCCTTGATTTCGGCAAGTACAAATACGAACAGCAGAAAAAGAAGAACGAAGCCAAGAAGAAGCAGAAGGTCGTCGAGATCAAGGAGATCAAGATCCGGCCGAACATCGACGACCACGACTATGACGTGAAGATGCGTCAGGCCAAGAGCTTCATCGGCGAAGGCGACAAGGTGAAGGTCACGCTGCGTTTCCGCGGCCGCGAGCTTGCGCATGTCGATCTCGGCATGAAGGTGCTCGAGCGCGTGAAGGGCGAACTCGACGAGATCGCCAAGGTCGAGCAGATGCCGCGCATGGAGAACCGGCAGATGATCATGGTTCTCACGCCGCGCTGACCGGCACGATCCGGTGATCGCCAGACGCGGCGGCCCCCGGGCCGCCGCGCGCTTTTCCTGCCCTACCCCGTCCGGCGCGCGCGGATCGCCTGCACGATGTCCGGGTCCTCGCGCACCAGCGCGGCCAGCCGCTGGCGCCGGTCGCCGTAGGAGGGGTGCGTCGAGAGAAAGCTCGGCGTGCTGCTCCGCCCCTGCTGCGCCTCCATGCGATCCCAGAAGCGCTGGCCGGCGTTCGGGTCGTAGCCGGCGCGGGCGGAATAGAGCAGGCCGAGCCGATCCGCCTCGTATTCGTGGCTGCGCGAGAACGCCGCCCCGCCCAGCGCCACCCCGAGACCCAGCGCGGCGCCGATCGCGGGCGAGTACTGACGGCCCGCCGCGGCCCCGGCCGCGGTGCCGATCACGGCCGCGCCGATCGACAGCGCGAGCTGCTGGCTCACCCGCTCCTGCGCGTGCCGCCCGGTGAGGTGGCCCATCTCGTGGCCCATGACCAGAGCGAGCTCGCCGTCATTGCCGTTGGTGAAACGCCACAGGCCATCGTGGTAGCCCGAGTATCCGTTCGGCAGCACGAAGGCGTTGACGCTGCGATCGGCGAGCAGTTCCGGCCGGAAGCCGCGGGTCGGCTTGGGCGCGCCCTCGACCGAGGAGAGCCGGCCGGCCATCTGTTCGAGCCGCCGCTGCCGGACGGGGTCGCGCAGCACGCCGGTGCGGCGGCGGATGTCCTGCTCGGCCAGGTTCGACATCTGCTCGAGCTCGGCGTCGGAGACCAGGATGAGCTGGGAACGGCCAAGCTGCGGGTTCTGCTGGCAGCCCGCCAGCGGCAGCCCGAGCGCCATCGCCGTCAGCACGCTCGCGCCGGCGGCGATCAGCTCGCGGCGGCGGTGGCAATAGGCAGGCGCGGCCAGCGCGCGGTCGTTGTCGGATGTCACGATGGAGGCCCCCCGGCTGTGGACGTGGCGGAGAGAGAGTATCATGTCCTCCTGCCCCGATAATCCTCCGACCATGCGAGTCGCAGAACGATGACCGGTGCGACCAGATCCGGAGACTGCGCCGGAATCCCCGCGGCCCTCGATCGCGCATCTGCGGCGTGACGGTTCGCACCGTTCCGACATGACGGCTTGGTGGCGCCC
>CALKJX010000108.1 GCA_937995555.1 uncultured Elioraea sp. | reverse complement strand
GCGCGGCCGATGCGCTGGTGCTGGTGCGGGCACTGTGACCCGCGCACCCGTCCGGCGCGCAGAGAATCCCTATTGACCGTCTCGCGGCCTCCGGCGCTAATTCGCCCGCGAGCCGGCAGAGATCCCCTGCCCGAGGGGCGCATGCCAGGCCGCGTGCCCGGCGCCGGGCCCGCCACCACCAACCGGGAGACGGACATGACCCTGATGAAATCCCTGATCGGCGGCGCCGCGGCCACCGTCCTGGCCGCCGGCGCCGCGCTCGCCGAACCGGCGCTGATCTTCGACCTCGGCGGCAAGTTCGACAAGTCGTTCAACGAAGCCGCCTGGAACGGGGCGCAGCGCTGGGCGGCGGAGACCGGCGGCAGCTACCGCGAGCTCGAGATGCAGTCGGAGGCGCAGCGCGAACAGGCGCTGCGGCGGCTGGCCGAGGCCGGCTCGAACCCGATCGTGATGACCGGCTTCGCCTTCTCCTCGGTGCTCGAGCAGGTCGCGCCCGACTATCCCGAGACCAAGTTCGCCATCGTCGACGGCTTCGTCGATCTGCCCAACGTCCGGGCGATCCTGTTCACCGAGCACGAGGGCTCCTATCTCGTCGGCATGCTGGCCGCGATGGCCAGCCAGACCGGCACGGTGGGCTTCGTCGGCGGCATGGACATCCCGCTGATCCGCCGCTTCGGCTGCGGCTACGCCCAGGGGGTGAAGGCGGTGAACCCCGAGGCCACGATCATCGCCAACTTCACCGGAACCACGCCGGCCGCCTGGAACGACCCCGTGCGCGGCGGCGAGATCGCCAAGAGCCAGATGGCCCAGGGGGCCGACGTCATCTATGCCGCCGCCGGCGGCACCGGCATCGGCGTGCTGCAGGCGGCGGCGGATGCGGGCAAGCTGTCGATCGGGGTCGACTCGAACCAGAACTACCTGCATCCGGGCTCGGTGCTGACCTCGATGCTCAAGCGGGTGGACAACGCGGTGTACGAGGCCTTCATGGCCGGCGAGGCGCTGGAGACCGGGGTCGTGACGATGAACCTGGCCTCGGGCGGCGTCGGCTATGCGCTCGACGAGCACAACGCCGGCCTGATCACCGAGGAGATGAAGGCGGCGGTGGATGCGGCGGCCGAGCAGATCGCTGCGGGCACGCTGGTGGTGCACGACTACACGACCGACGACACCTGCCCCGCGCTCACCTTCTGAATGGCAAGCCCGACCACGGAGGGGCGGCCCGACGCGGCCGCCCCGGCCATCGAGCTGCGCGGGATCTCGAAGGCCTTCGGGCCGGTGCAGGCCAACCGCGACATCTCGATCCGCGTCATGCCGGGCACGATCCACGGCATCATCGGCGAGAACGGCGCGGGAAAATCGACGCTGATGTCGATCCTCTACGGCTTCTACCAGGCCGATGCGGGCGAGATCCTGATCGCCGGCCGGCGCACCCAGATCCATTCCAGCCGCGATGCCATTGCCGCCGGCATCGGCATGGTGTTCCAGCACTTCAAGCTGGTGCCGAACTTCACGGTGCTCGAGAACGTGGTGCTCGGGGCCGAGGAAGGGGCGCTGCTGCTGCCCTCGCTCGGCAGGGCGCGCCGGCTTCTCACCGAGCTTGCCCGCGACTACGAGCTCGAGGTCGATCCCGACGCGGTCATCGAGGAGATCGGCGTGGGGCTCCAGCAGCGGGTCGAGATCCTCAAGGCGCTCTACCGCCGCGCCGAGATCCTGATTCTCGACGAGCCCACGGGCGTGCTGACCCCGGCCGAGGCCGACCATCTGTTCCGCATCCTCAAGGCCCTCAGGGCGCAGGGCAAGACGATCGTGCTGATCACCCACAAGCTGCGCGAGATCATGGAGGTGACCGACCGCGTCAGCGTGATGCGCCGCGGCGAGATGGTGGCCACCCGCGAGACCGCCGCGACCAGCCCCGAGGAACTGGCCGAGCTCATGGTCGGCCGCAAGGTCCTGCTGAACGTGCCGAAGGCACCGGCCCGGCCCGGCCGCCCGGTGCTCGAGGTCGAGAACCTGAAGGTCGTGGACGACAAGGGGGTCGAGCGGCTCAGGGGAGTGAGCCTCGAGGTCCGGGCAGGCGAGATCCTCGGCATCGCCGGGGTGGCCGGCAACGGGCAGTCCGAGCTGCTCGAGGTGCTGGGCGGCATCGTGCCCGGCACCGGCCGGGTGCGCCTCAACGGCGCGGAGCTGCCGCTGTCGGGGCGTGGCGCCGACGGGCAGGCGCGCCGCGCCGCCGGCATCGCCCATGTTCCCGAGGACCGGCAGACGCTGGGCCTGATCCTCGACTTCACGGCGTGGGAGAACATCGCCTTCGGCTATCACCACGACCCGCGCTATCAGCGCGGCGCGGTCCTCATGGACAACGAGGCGATCCGCGCCGACGCGCGCGGCAAGATCGAGCGTTTCGACATCCGCCCCGCCGACTGCTGGCTGCCGGCGCGCAGCTTCTCGGGCGGGAACCAGCAGAAGATCGTCTGTGCCCGCGAGATCGAGCGCAGCCCCGACCTGCTGCTGGTCGGCCAGCCGACGCGGGGGGTGGACATCGGGGCGATCGAGTTCATCCACCGCCGCCTCGTAAATCTGCGCGACGCGGGCAAGGCGATCCTGCTGGTCTCGGTCGAGCTCGACGAGATCCTCTCGCTCGCCGACCGGATCGCGGTGATGTTCGACGGCCGCATCATGGGCGAACGTCTGCCCGGGCAGACCGACCCGGGGGAACTCGGGCTCATGATGGCCGGCTTCACCGGACGGGAGGCCGCCTGATGCGACGTCTGCCGCCCTGGGCCGATGCGCTGCTGGTGCCGCTGATCAGCCTTCTCGTCGCCTTCGCGATCTCGGCCTTCGTCATCCGGGCGATCGGCGAGGATCCCCGGGAGGCGACCCGGATCATGGTCGAGGGGGCGCTGGGGTCGACCTATGCCTGGGGCTACACGCTCTATTACGCCACGAACTTCATGTTCACCGGCCTCGCCGTGGCGGTGGCCTTCCACGCCGGCCTTTTCAACATCGGCGGCGAGGGGCAGGCGATGCTCGGCGGCCTCGGCGTCGCGCTGGCCTGCCTCTACCTGCCCTGGCCGCACTGGTCGGTGGCGCTGGTCGCGGCGATGGCCGCGGCCATGCTGTTCGGCGCCGCCTGGGCGCTGATCCCGGCCTGGCTGCAGGCCAGGCGCGGCAGCCACATCGTGATCACCACGATCATGTTCAACTTCATCGGCGCCGCGCTTCTGAACTACGTGCTGGTCAACGTGCTGAAGCCGCCGGGCTCGATGGACCCCGCCTCGGCGCGCTTCCCCGGGGCGACGGTGCTGCCCCGCCTGCACGAGATCCTCGGGCTCTTCGGCATCCCGTTCAGTCCGCGCACGCCGGCCAACATCTCGCTGGTCATCGCGATCCTCGCCTGCGTGCTGGTCTGGGCGCTGATCTGGCGCACGCGCCTCGGCTACCAGATCCGGGCCTTCGGAAAGTCGCAGCCGGCGGCGCGCTACGCCGGCATTCCGCCGGTGCGGATCACGCTCTATGCGATGCTGATCTCCGGCGCGCTTGCCGGGCTCATGGCGGTCAACAACGTGATGGGCGAGGCGCAGCGGCTGGTGCTGAACGCGGTCGAGGGCGCCGGCTTCATCGGCATCGCGGTAGCGCTGATGGGACGAAGCCACCCGTTCGGCGTGTTCCTCGCGGCGCTGCTGTTCGGGTTCCTCTACCAGGGCGGGGCCGAGCTTGCGCTCTGGACCTCGATCCCGCGCGAGCTGATCGTGGTGATCCAGGCGCTGGTGATCCTGTTCACGGGCGCCCTCGACAACCTGGTGAGGATGCCGCTCGCGAGGCTGTTCGCGCTGTTCCGCACCCGGAGCGGCTGATGGACTTCGCCACGATCCTGCAGATCCTCGACTCCACGGTGCGGCTGGCCACGCCGCTGCTGCTTGCCTGCCTCGCCGGGCTGTTCTCGGAACGCGCCGGCATCTTCGACATCGGGCTCGAGGGCAAGATGCTCGCCGCGGCGATGCTGTCGGGCGCGATCGCCGCAGTCAGCGGCAAGGCCTGGCTGGGCCTCGGCGCCGGCGTCGCGGCCTCTGTCGCCCTGGCCGTCGTGCACGGGCTGGCCTCGATCACCTTCCGCGGCAACCAGCTGATTTCGGGCGTCGCGATCAACTTCCTGGCCGCCGGGATGACCGTTGTGGTGGCGCAGAACTGGTTCGGACAGGGCGGGCGCACCCCGCCGCTGTCGGGCGAGGCACGGTTCAACACGGTCACGCTGCCGCTGGCGGAGCGGCTGAGGGACGTGCCGGTGATCGGGCCGATCTACCACGAACTGATCTCGGGACATGCGATCCTCGTCTATGCCGCGGTGCTGGCGGTGCCGGCGACCTGGTGGGTGCTCTACCGAACCCGCTTCGGCCTCAGGCTGCGCGCGGTGGGCGAGAACCCGGCCGCCGTCGATACCGCCGGCATCTCCGTGGTGGCGCTGCGCTATGCGGCGGTGATGATCTGCGGCGTCCTGTGCGGCATCGCGGGGGCCTATCTCGCCACCTCTCTCGCGGCCGGTTTCGGCAAGGACATGACCGCGGGCCGCGGCTTCATCGCACTGGCCGCGCTGATCTTCGCCAAATGGCGGCCCTGGCAGGCGCTCTGGGCCTGCCTGCTGTTCGGCTTTCTCGAGGCGCTCGGCACCCGCTACCAGAACGTCGATCTGGGCGGCTTCGTCGTGCCGGTGCAGGCGATGCAGGCCCTGCCCTACATCCTGACCGTGATCATCCTGGCCGGCTTCGTCGGGAAGGCGATCCCGCCGCGGGCGGGCGGCGAGC
>CALKJX010000107.1 GCA_937995555.1 uncultured Elioraea sp. | reverse complement strand
GGCGACGTTCACGTCCGGGCTGCGCGCGGGATAGCGCGCACCGGTCAGCAGCGCGCGGAACTCAACCTCGCGGAAACGACCGCCCTGGACCAACAGGAAATCGTCGACCAGCACGCCCTCCTCCTCGAGCGTGCGCGAGAGCGGCGGCATCGAGCCTGGCGTGATGCCCCCGACATCGGCGTGGTGGCCGCGGCTGCCGACGAAGAACAGGATCTCGCGCCCCTGCTCGTCGAACACCGGCGTGATCACGGTGATGTCGGGCAGGTGTGTGCCGCCGTTGTAGGGGTTGTTCAGCGCCACCACGTCGCCCGGCCGGAGTGTGGCCCCGCGCGAGCGGATCACCGTGCGCACGGACTCGCCCATCGCGCCGAGATGCACCGGGATGTGCGGCGCATTGGCGATCAGACCGCCCTCGGCGTCGAACAGGGCGCAGGAGAAGTCGAGCCGCTCCTTGATGTTCACGGACTGGGCCGTGTTCTGGAGCACGGCACCGGTCTGCTCGGCGATCGACATGAACAGGTTGTTGAACAGTTCGAGCATCACCGGATCGGCGCCACCCTCGCGCGCCTCGGTGCCGATCGCCACGCGCGCCGGCCGCGGGATGGCGCGGCGCAGGATCAGGTGGTTCGACGTCGTGACGTCCGCCGCCCAGCCCGGCTCGACCACCGTGGTCGCGTTCGCCTCGCGGATCAGCGCCGGGCCGAGGATGCGGTCGCCGGCGAGCAGCGCATCGCGGTCGAACACCGGTGCCGCATGCGCGCTTCCGCCCGAGAAGATCGCGACATGATCGATCGGCTCGGGCGCGCTGTCGCTGCGCGCGGCAAGCCGCGCCTCGCGCACCTCCTCGCCCGGAGCGGTCGCCTCGACCGCCACGGCCTCTACGATCAGGTCACGCTCGGGGGTCGCGAAGCCGAAGCGGGCGCGGTGCGCCTGCGTGAACGCCGCGACGATGCCGCGGAGCTCGCCGAACGGCACTGCCAGCGGCGTGTCGGTGCCGGCGTAGCGGATGTGCAGCGTGCGCGCGACCGCGATCGTCTCGCGCGCCGCCCCCTGCGCCTCCAGCGCATCCTTCGCCTCGTCGGCGAGCGCGTCGAGCCGCGCCTTCAGCCCCGGCAACGCGTCCGCGCCGAGCGTGACCTCGACCGCGGCCTCGCGCATCGCCGACTGCGCCGCAAGCCCCATGCCATAGGCCGAGAGCACACCGGCAAAGGGATGGATGAACACGGTCTCCATGCCGAGCTCATCCGCGACCAGACAGGCGTGCTGACCGCCCGCGCCGCCGAAGCACTGCAAGGCGAAGTGCTTCGGGTCGCGGCCCTTCTGGATGCTCACCTGCTTGATCGCGTTCGCCATGTTGGCGACGGCGATCTTCAGGAACCCCTCGGCGATCTCGCGCGGGTCCTTGAGCGGCGTTCCGGTGTCGCGCGCGATCCGGGCGGCGAGCGCGAGGAAGCCCTCGCGCACGATCGCGTCGTCGAGCGGCTTGTCGCCCGAAGGGCCGAAGATCGCGGGGAAGTGCCGCGGCTGGATCTTGCCCACACAGACATTGGCATCGGTCACGGTGAGCGGCCCGCCGCGGCGGTAGCAGGCCGGGCCCGGATTGGCGCCGGCGCTGTCGGGGCCGACGCGGAAGCGCGCGCCGTCGAAATGCAGGATCGAGCCGCCGCCCGCCGCGACGGTGTTGATCGCCATCATCGGCGCGCGGATGCGCACGCCCGCGACCAGGGTCTCGTAGGCGCGCTCGAAACCGTCGTCGTAGAGCGCCACATCCGTCGAGGTCCCGCCCATGTCGAAGCCGATGATGCGGTCGAACCCGGCCATGCCGGCGGTGCGCGCGGCTCCGACGATGCCGCCGGCGGGGCCCGACAGGATCGCGTCCTTGCCCTGGAAGGCATCGGCGCGCGCGAGCCCGCCATTCGACTGCATGAAGTAGAGCGGCGTGTCGCCGAGCTCCTCCTCGACCTGCTGCACGTAGCGGCGCAGGATCGGCGAGAGATAGGCATCCACCACCGTGGTGTCGCCGCGGCCGACCCACTTGATCAGCGGGCTCACCTGGTGGCTCGCGGAGACCTGCGGGAACCCGACCGCGCGCGCGAGCGCGGCGAGCCGCGCCTCGTGATCGGGGAACTTCCAGGCGTGCATCAGCACGATCGCGACCGCGCGGATGCCGGCGTCATGGGCCGCCTGCAAGGCTGCGCGCGCGGCCGCCTCATCCAGCGGCTCGATCTCCGTCCCGTCCACCATGACGCGGCCGGGGATCTCGACCACGCGCTCGTAGAGAAGTTCCGGCAGGGTGATCGCGAGATCGAACAGGCGCGGCCGGGTCTGGTAGCCGATGCGCAGGCCGTCGGCGAAGCCGCGGTTGACCAGCAGCAGCGTGCGCTCGCCCTTGCGTTCCAGGAGCGCGTTGGTCGCGACCGTGGTGCCCATCTTCACCGCCTCGACCAGGCCTGGCGGGATCGGCGCGTCGGGCGCGAGACCCAGCACCTGGCGGATACCGGCGACCGCGGCGTCACGATAGCGGCCGGGATTCTCCGACAGCAGCTTGTGCGCCGAGAGCGTGCCGTCGGGCGCGCGGGCGACGATGTCGGTGAAGGTGCCGCCGCGATCGATCCAGAACTGCCAGGTCATGTTGATAGCACCGCCACGGGGATTGATCCGTCGAGGATCGGCCAGCCCCGATGAATCGGCAACACGGTGCCTCAGAGTCCGTTCGAGAAGCACCGGTGGGCGACGCGGCGGAGGTGGATTGCTCCCATGGCGGGATGGATCATGGCCTCGGACATGTCGAGGCTGTACCGCCCGCGGTTGGTGAGACACCGGGTTGAAGCCTGCGCGGCCGGTGCCGCGGTTTGAATCCGCTCGTTCCTGATGGCGGCTGGCGGCCGGAAGCCGTGGCGCTCGATGAGCCAGGTGGTGTTGTAGATCGCGCGGAACTCGAGCAGCGCCACGCGCAGCTCCTCCA
>CALKJX010000106.1 GCA_937995555.1 uncultured Elioraea sp. | reverse complement strand
GCTCGATGTCACCACGCAGATGCAGATCCTGCGCCTGATCCGTCAGTTGCAGCGGGAGAAGGGCACGGGCGTGCTGTTCATCACGCATGATTTCGGCGTGGTCGCCGAGATCGCCGACCGGGTCGCGGTGATGCAGCACGGGCGGATCGTCGAGCAGGGCCCAGCGCGCGAGGTGCTGAACGCGCCGCAGCATCCCTACACGCGTGCCCTGATCGACGCCGTGCCGCACGGCACCGCGCGCGCGACCACCGCCGCCGGCGAGGCGGTGCTGCGGCTCGAGGGCGTGCGCAAGACCTTCCGCCGCGGCGGCGGGCTGTTCAAGCGCGGCAGCGCGGTCGTGGCGGTGAAGGACGCGCGGTTCTCGCTCGCCAAGGGCGAGACGCTGGGCCTGGTGGGCGAGAGCGGCTCGGGCAAATCCACCCTCGCGCGCTGCGTCGTCCGCCTGTTCGAGCCCGACGGCGGCCGCATCGCCTTCCACGGCACCGATCTTCTCGCCCTCTCGCGCACGGCCATGAAGCCATACCGCCAGCGCATCCAGATGGTGTTCCAGGACCCCTACGCCTCGCTCAATCCGCGCCGCAAGGTGGGCGACATCATCGCCGAAGGCCCGGTGACGCACGGCGTGCCGCGCGCCGCTGCGATCGCCAAGGCGAAGGACCTGCTGCGGCTGGTGCAGCTCGACGCCGGCGCGCTCGACCGCTATCCGCACGAGTTCTCGGGCGGACAGCGCCAGCGCATCGGGCTCGCGCGCGCCCTCGCCCTCGATCCCGAACTGCTGATCGCCGACGAGCCCGTCAGCGCGCTCGACGTGTCCGTCCAGGCACAGGTGCTTGCGCTGCTCGATGACATCCGTCACCGGCTCGGGCTGACGATGCTGTTCATCACGCACGATCTGCGCGTGGCCGCCCAGGTCTGCGACCGGATCGCCGTGATGCAGCGCGGCGAGATCGTCGAGCTGGGCGACACGGCCCAGGTTTTCGGCAGCCCGCGCCACGCGTATACACGCGAGCTGCTCGACGCCATTCCCGGCAAGCACTGGATGCCGCCCCGCCAGGCGGCCTGAGGTCATGACGACACTGGATCACGGCGCCACGCGCGCCATTCTCGACGCCTGCGCCTCGCTAGAGGCGGAAGCCGCCGCCCTGCTGGGACGGCTGGTGCAGTTCGACTCCACGCTCGGCCGCGAGGGGCCGTGCCTCGACTTCGTCGCCGATGCCTTCGCGTCGCAGGGGCTCGCGGTTGCGCGCGTGCCCACCGACCCGGAGGCGCTCAAGGATCACCCCGGCTTCTCGCCACCGCTGATCCCCTATGCCGGGCGCGACAACGTCGTCGGCCTGCATCGACCGCGCGCGCGCAAAGGCCGGTCGCTCGTGCTCCAGGCGCATGTGGATGTCGTGCCTCCGGGTGCGGTGGAGGAATGGACCACGCCGCCCTTCCAGCCGGACGTGCGCGGCGGGCGCATCCATGGCCGCGGCGCGGGCGACATGAAGGCCGGTCTCGTTTCGAACATGATCGCGCTGAAGGCGCTCAAACGCGCGGGCCTCGCGCCGGCGGCCGAGGTCCAGATGCACGCCGTGATCGAGGAGGAGTGCACCGGCAACGGCGCGCTCGCCACCATGCTGGCGATGCCGAAGGCCGACGCCGTGATCATCCCCGAACCCGGCCCCGGCTACGAGGCGATCTACACCGCCGAGGTCGGCGTGGTCTGGGCGTGGGTGACGGTCACCGGACGGCCCGCGCATGTGCGCGACATGCAGGCCGGGGTGAACGCGATCGAGGCGGCGATGGCGGTGGCGGCGCGCTTCAAGGACTACGAGGCCGAGATGAACCGCGCCGAGCGCGTCCATGTCGCGTTCCACGGCGTGAATCATCCGGTGAACGTGAATCTCGGCACGGTGGAAGGCGGCGAGTGGAACTCCTCCGTGGCCTCGAAGTGCAGGATCGGGCTGCGCGTCGGCGTGATGCTCGGCTACTCCGCCAGGCAAGCGAAAGCGGACATCGAGCGCATCGTCGCCGAAGCCGCAGCCGATCCCGCGCTGCGCGGCGCGAGGCTTGCGCTCTCCTGGGGCGGATTCATGGCCGATCCCTGCGCCTTCGACCGGTCGAGCCCGATCGCGCAACTCGCCGAGCGCTGCTTCGCCGAGGTCGGCGGCGGCAACCTGCGCGCCTATCCCGCCACGGGGCTCACCGACGGACGGTTCTTCGAACTCTATCAGGGAACCCCCGTGGCGGTGTTCGGCCCGGACGCCGAGAACATCCACGGCATCGACGAGAGTGTCGGCATCGCCAGCATGCACGCGATCACGCGCACGATCGCGCTCACGATCGCGCAATGGTGCGGCACGGAGACGGCGTGATGGACAACCTGCCGGTCAGCGGCGAACGCCTGTGGGACAGCCTGATGGAGATGGCGCGGATCGGCGCCACACCCAAAGGCGGCTGCAACCGCCAGACGCTGACCGATCTCGACTCCGAGGGTCGCCATCTGCTGCGTCGCTGGTGCGGGGCGCTCGGCCTCACCATGACGGTCGATCGCGTCGGCAACATGGTGTTCCGCCGCGAGGGCACCGATCCCGCGCGTAAGCCGGTCGCGATCGGCAGCCATCTCGACACCCAGCCCACGGGCGGCAGGTTCGATGGCGTGCTCGGCGTGCTGGCGGGGCTGGAGACGCTGCGCGCGATGCACGACGCGGGCGTGCGGACCCGCGCCCCCATCGTGCTGGTCAACTGGACCAACGAGGAGGGTGCGCGCTTCTCGCCGCCGATGATGGGCTCTGGCGTCGCGGTCGGCGTGTTCACGGAGCAGGAGACGCTCGCCAAGACCGATCCCGCCGGCGCGGTGTTCGGCCAGGAACTCGCCCGCATCGGCTGGCAGGGCGCGACCGATCCCGCCTGGGCGCGTGCGCTCGGCGCCTATTTCGAACTGCACATCGAGCAGGGGCCGTTCCTTGAGGCCGAGGGTGCCGTGATCGGCGTGGTGACCGGCGCCTCCGCCCAGGCCTGGTTCGAGGTGACGGTCGAGGGCGCGGAGGCACATGGCGGCAACTTCATGGCGATGCGCCGCGACGCGCTGGTCGCTGCCGCTCTCATGATCGCCGCGGTCGAAGGGATCGCGCTCGAGCACGGCGGCAACGGCACCGTCGGGCGACTGACGCTGCACCCCGACAGCCGCAACGTCGTGCCCGGCCGCGTCTGGTTCACGGTCGATCTGCGCCATCCCGACGAAGACGCGCTTGCGCGCATGACGGATGCGTTGCGTACGCGCATCGGCGCGATCGCCGCCGCGCGGCGCGTGCGCGCCACGATCACGCCGTTCTGGTCGTTCCCCGCGACACCGTTCGACCCCACCCTGGTCGGCCGCGTCCGCCGAGCGGCGCAGGCGCGCGGCTACCCCTGGCGTGACATGGTGACGGGGATCGGCCACGATGCGGTCTATGTCGCGCGCGCGGTGCCGGCCTCGCTGATCTTCGTGCCCTGCCATGGCGGGCTCAGCCACAACGAGGCCGAAAGCATCACGCCCGAGTGGGCGGAGGCGGGC
>CALKJX010000105.1 GCA_937995555.1 uncultured Elioraea sp. | reverse complement strand
TTTTCCGTACGGAAAACCGCGAGGTTCGGCAGGGGAGACCGTCCCCGCGGGTACTCGGCGTGAAATGACCGCCGATGGGTCAAGAATACTGGAACTGCGCCGCAGTGCAAACCTTAATCAGGCCTGTAGGCCGGGGATGACGCGCCAGGGTTGCATCGCTGGTTGCATCGCGGCCGGGGCGCCTGACGCGTGGGGCGATCCGCTCAGCGCGGCCGCAGCACCGCGTCGCCCTCCACCGTGGCGCCGATCGGCACCTCGGCCGGCTCGGCCGAGGGCGGCGGGGCAGCGGCCTCGGCGCGCGCGGCCATCGCCGTCCGCGGCATCGGCGGCGGCACGTGCCGCGGCGCATCGACCCGCACCTCGCGGAAGCCGGTGAAGCGCATGTCGAGCGCGCCGGCGAGCCGCTCCGCCCGGGCGCGGAGCCCGGCGAGCGCCTCCTCGGTCACCTCCTCGCGGGTCCGGCGCGCAAGCGGGACCGAGACCTCGTAGGCGAGGGCGCCGATCAGCATCCCCTGGCCCTGGAGCGTGCCGACCAGCTCCAGCAGGGCGGGGGCCGCCTCGATCGCGCTGAGGCGGAGCTCCTGCGAGGCGGTCCAGCTCTGGCCGCGCTCGCCCGACCGCCACGACCAGTAGCTGCCGGTGGAGACGGTGACGCCGGCGATCGCGCGCGCGCGCTCGAGCGCGGCCGCCATCTGCCGGTTGACCGCCTGCTGCACGGCGGCGGCCGAGTTGCCGGTGGCCTGGGCGCGCAGCGTGGCGCGGAGTTCGTCGGCGCGCACCGTGCGCTCGGCCGACTCGGAGAGCCGGAGCAAAGTCTCCTGGGCCTGGGCGGGGGCGGTGATCGCGAGGGCGGCGAGGAGCAGAAGGACGGGACGCATCGGGCTTTCCTCTGTGCGGAGGGGCAGGGGAGGGTCCGTAGACGGTTTGCCATAGCGCGTGGGGCGTGACGATGGCGTAGCGGGCTGGGCGAGGGGGCCGCGACGGCGCCGCCATCCTGTAGCCCCTCTCGCGCCCGCCCGTGCAAGCCGCGTAGAGTGGACGAGGCCATCAAGGGGATGAGGTGACGTGATGCTCCGCCGCTCGCTGCTCGCTGCCGCCGGGCTCGCCCCGTTCGCCCGCCCCGCCGCGGCGCAGACCTTCCCCGACCGGCCGCTCCGGCTCGTCGTGCCGTTCGCGCCGGGCGGCTCGCAGGACGTGATGGGACGGGTGTTCGCCAATCGCCTCGGCGCGCTGCTCGGCCAGAGCGTGATCGTCGAGAACCGCGGCGGCGCGGGCGGGTTGCTCGGCGGGCAGGAGGTGGCGCGCGCCGCCCCCGACGGTCACACGATCCTGCTGGTCACGGCCGGGCAGTGGACGATCGCCAAGGCGCTGAAGCGGCAGATGGGCTACGACCCGGATGTGGACTTCGCCCCTGTGATCCACCTGGTGGACAGCCCCGTGGTGCTGATCGCCGCCGCGGGCAGCGGGATCACGGACGTGCGTGGGCTGGTCGCCGCGGCCAAGGCGCGTCCCGACACGCTGAACTATGCCTCCACCGGGGTCGGCACCAACACGCACCTGCTGATGGAGGACTTCCTGCAGCGCCAGAGGCTGCGCGTCACCCACGTGCCGTATCGCGGCGCCGCGCCCGCCTTCAACGACCTGCTCGCCGGCGCGATCCAGGTGATGTTCGTCTCCGCCCCTTCGGTACTGGCGGGCGACGCGAGCAAGTTCCGCGTGCTGGCCGTGACCTCGCCCACGCGCTTCGCGCCGCTGCCCGACGTGCCGACCATGATCGAGGCCGGCGTGCCGGGGTTCACCGCGAGCATCTGGACCGGCATCGCCGTGCCCGCGCGCACGCCCGCGCCGGTGGTCGCGCGGCTGCACGCGGCGTTCAGCGAGATCCTCAGCGAAGCCGAGGTGAAGGAGCGGCTGACGACACTCGGCGCGACGCCGGCCGGCGGCCCGACCGAGCGGTTCGCCGCGCTGCTGCGCGAGGACCTGGCCCGCTGGACCGGCGTGGTCGAACGCGGGAACATCACCGCCGACTGAACCCCGGACATCGGGAGCATCATGCAGCTTGCCGTTCTCGGCGCGGGGGCGATCGCCCTCGCCTCTGCCGCCTTCGCCGCCGCGCGCGGGCACGCGGTGCGCGTCTGGTCGCCCTCTGGGCGCGGCACCGAAGGGTTGCGCGCGGGTGGCGGGCGGCTCACCGCGACCGGCGAGGTCACCGGCGTGTTCGAGATCGGCGTGGCCGAGACGGCCGCCGAGGCGGTCGCCGGGGCCGCGTGCGTGCTGGTCGCGGTGCCGGCGAACGGGCACCGGGCGGTGATGGAGGCGGCCGCACCGCATCTCGTCGCGGGGCAGACGGTGCTGGTCAGCGCCGCGGCCAGCCTGTCGCCGTTGTATCTCGATCGGTTGATCGGCCCGCGCGGCTTGACGGTCGCGGGATTCGGCACCACCGCGCTGACGGCCCGACGCGGGGCGGACGGGGCCTCGGTGCAAGTGGCCACACTGCGCGGGGCCTGCGATGTCGCGGCCGTGCGGGCGGAGCAGACGGATGCGGCGATCGCGACCGCGGCCGAGCTCTGGGGCGAGCGGTTCGTGCCGGCCGAGAGCGTGCTCGCAACCGCGCTCGCCAACATCAATCCGATCGCGCACACGGCGATGGCGCTCTGCAATCTCAGCCGCATCGAGCACCGGGAGGTCTGGCCGCAGTACCACTGCACCACGCCGTCGGTGGCGCGGCTGATCCTCGCGATGGATACCGAGCGGCAGGCGCTGGCGGCTGCGTGCGGCGTGCGCATCCCCACGGCGGAGGCGTTCTTCCGCCGCTCCTACGCGCTGAGCGCGCCCGATCTCGCCGGAATGATGGCGGAGCTGCACGCGCGGCGCGGCGGCCCGGCCGGGCCGACCACGATCGAGACGCGCTACGTACTGGAGGACGTGCCGTTCGGCCTCGTGTTCTACCTGGCGCAGGCGCGCGAGGTTGGTGTTGCCATGCCCGTGACCGAGGGGGCGGTGCGGCTCGCCTCGGCGGCGTGGGGGCGGGATCTCGCGGCGATGAACGACCTGCTGCCGGTGCTCAGCGCACCGCCCGGGTCATGACGCGGGCTGTCGCGCCGTAGGCGGCGAGCGTCGCGTTGTCGCCGGATGCGGCCGCGAAGCCGTGCCGCGACCGGAGCGTTTCGGCGCCGTGCACGGCGGTCAGCGCGAGCATCCGCTGGGCGCGGGCGAGCGCATCGAGCCTGGCGAGCAGCGCCGGGACCGGGCCGCGGCCGCGCCGGGCAGGGCGGAGCGCCACGTCATGCAGCCGGAGGCAGTCGGGTGCCTGCGGGATGTCGATGTGCGCGGGTCCAAGCGCCGGTACGGTGCCGAGGCGCCCGGGAGGCGCGATGGCGCAGCCCGCGACAGCGCGCTCGGGCCCGGCCACGAGGCACCTCTCCGGAAACGCGGCGAGCCGGTCGGCGAACACGGCCTCGCCTGCGGATGGCAGGGGATTGGGGCTGTCGCGCTCGATCGCCGCGACGGCGGCGCGGTCGGCGGCGACCATGTGGCGCCGGGTGTCGATCACGCGACGGGTGGTGGCTGGTGGAGGGGGTGCGGGGGGATCGGGTAGCCATCCCGGCACGCCGCGAAGGGACCCGGCACCGTCGTCCTCCCCCTACGCGCTGTATGGATTCTCGACCCTCGGCCAATACGGAGTCGCGAGCTTCGTGTAGGGCAGCGCGGCGAAGTCGTGGTCCATCGCGCCGGGCGCGCCGACATAGCGCACGGACGAGGCGATCGGTGCGAAGCCGGCATAGAAATGCTGCGACGACTTTACGACCACGAGCTTGAGCCCGCCGAGCGCGAGCCCCAGCCCTTCGAACGCGTCGGGATGGAACCCCTGCTGGCGGTTGGTGACCAGCAGCAGGTGGATGCCGTCCGCCTCCACCCAGGCCGAGGGTCCGAAGGACGCGCGGCTGCCGGAGAGACCGGTTTGCTCGTGCTCGTCCGCGACCGCGCGCACGACGACGTCGAGATCGGCGGGCGGCCCCGACATCGTGCCGCATTTGCCGCCGACGCGCAGCCGCATCCGCGCGCCCTTCCCGGCTTCGCGGCAGAACGATACGGCGACGGGATCCCACACCGGCCCCACCGCCGCGCCCTTCGCCTGGTGCGCGACCAGCCGGTGGATCAGGAACGTGCTGTCGGAGGGCGCGCCGCCGCCCGCGTTGTCGGTGACGTCGGCGATCACGACGGGCTTGCCGCCGCTGGCCGCGAGCGCCGACGAGATCACGGCGTCGGCGTCGTCGAGCTTCGGGTGGGTCTCGTGGCGCATGGCCCAGAGCCGGGCGCCGAAATCCCGCGCAAGACGCACGGCCTTGGCCTCGTCGCCGTCGGCGATCACGACCATCTTCGCGCCGACATCCGGCACGTCGGCCCAGGGGAAGCCGTGGCCGAAGGAGACCGAGAGGATGCCGTCCTTGCCCTCGGCCGCGGTCATGTCCGCGACGAAGGACCTCATCGGCTCGACGGGGGTGCGCCACATCGAGATCATGCGCAGGTCGTGATAGGCGATGCGCGGGTGGATCTCGCGCGTGCGGTGCGCGCCCACCGAGCCCTCCCCCAACAGCACGTAGGCGACGAAGAAACCGAAGGCGACCGACTTGACGAGCCCTCCGACGAGGTCCGTCAGCGAGATCGCGTAAAGGACTTAACTGTAGTA
>CALKJX010000104.1 GCA_937995555.1 uncultured Elioraea sp. | reverse complement strand
CCGAGGGTGACGATGGCCAGGTAGTCACCGCGCAGGCGCAGCACCGGGAAGCCCAGCAGGAAGCCGAACAGCGCCGCCATCATGCCGGCCAGCGGCAGACAGATCCAGAAGCCCAGACCGAAGTAGTGCGCCAGGATCGCGTAGCTGTAGGCGCCGACGGCGTAGAAGGCGACGTAGCCGAGGTCGAGCAGGCCGGCGAGGCCGACGACGATGTTCAGCCCCCAGCCGAGCATCACATAGGTCAGCACGAGCGTGCCGAGATCGATCTCGTATCGTCCGATTCCCGGCATGAACGGCATCAGCATCGCCAGGGCGAGCATCGCCGGTCCGGCCGCCTTGCCGAGCCAGGAGCCGAAGCCGGGTGGCACCAGCACCGCGCGCGGCGCGGGCGAGATCACCGTGCGGCGCAGCGCGCGCTGCGCCATGAACAGCCCGACCAGGATGCGGCCGACGAACACGGCGGCCACTGCCGCCAGCAGCAGGCCGGGGCGGGGGATCAGCGTCAGCGTGCGGCCGACCGGCTCGGTCCGCAGCCCGAGCAGCGGCGCGCCGACGCCGAGCGCGATCAGGGCGGCCAGGCCCGCGTCCCTGACGATCGCGGCCATGCCGCGCGGGGCTGCGGTCGACACGCTCAGACCTTCTCCACCTCGTGGCGGCCGAGGATGCCCGAGGGCAGGAAGATCAGCGCGACCGCGAGGATCGAGAAGGCGGCCACGTCCTTGTACTGCACCGAGAAATAGGCCGACCAGAAGGTCTCGATCAGGCCGATCAGCAGCGCGCCGAGCACCGCGCCGGGCAGGCTGCCGATGCCGCCGAGCACGGCGGCGGTGAACGCCTTGATGCCGGCGACGAAGCCGATGAAGAAGTCGATCACGCCGTAGTAGAGCAGGTACATCATGCCCGCGACCGCGGCCAGCGCCGCGCCGATCACGAAGGTCAGGCTGATCGTGCGGTCCGTGTCGATGCCGAGCAGGCTCGCCATGCGCCGGTCCTGCTCGCAGGCGCGCATCGCCCGACCGAGCGGCGTGCGCGCGATGATCAGCGTGAAGACGGTCAGCACCACGAGCGTGGTCAGGATGATGCTGATCTGCATGTAGGAGAGCGTGACCTCGACGTTGCCGCCGCGGCTCAGAACCACCCCGCCCTGCACCACCGGCTCCAGCGGCTTGACGCGCGCCCCCTGCGTCACCTGCACGAAGTTCTGCAGGAAGATGCTCATGCCGATCGCGCTGATCAGGGGCGCGAGCCGGAACGAGCCGCGCAGCGGACGATAGGCGAGGCGCTCGACCGTGAAGCCGTAGAGCGAGGTGAAGGCCATCGCCAGCACCAGCACCAGGATCAGCGCCAGCGGCACGAAGGTGACGCCGCCCATGCCGAGCAGCAGGAAGCCGATCAGCGAGGTGAAGGCGCCCACCATGAAGATGTCGCCATGGGCGAAGTTGATCATGCCGATGATCCCGTAGACCATCGTGTAGCCCAGCGCGATCAACCCATAGATCATGCCGAGCGTCAGCCCGTTGACGAGTTGCTGCAGGGCGTAGTCCACCCGCGTCTCCCCTGAACCCGGTGCGCCGTCCGGGCGCGAGCATTGGCAGGACCGCGGCCGTTCGGCAACGGGGAAGATGACGTCAGCGCGACAGCAGCGCCGCGGCGATCGCCTTCCACTCGGCCTCCAGCGTGCCGTCCGGCATCGGCTGACCGGCGCGGCGATACCAGTGGGCGGCGTTGGACCGGTCGCCTTCCTTGCGGTGCAGATAGGCGTGCACCCAGGCGGCCTCGGCCCCCTCGTCGCGCATCACTGCCTCATGCGCGCGCTCCCAGTCGCCGCGCGCGTCCCACCACAGGGCTTCGAGCGCCGCCGACAGGTCCGGCGGCGGGGCAGGGGCGTCGAGGCTCGCGCGGAAGGTGGCCGGGTCCATGGCCCGGTCAGTACACCATCAGCGAGCGGATCGCGCTGCCCTCGTGCGTCAGGTCGAAGGCGGCGTTGAGGTCGTCGAGCGCCATCGTATGCGTGATCAGCGGCCCGATCTGGATCTTCCCGTCCATGCACCAATCCACCATCCCCGGCACGCCGGTGCGCCCGCGCGCGCCGCCGAAGGCGTTGCCGTTCCACACCCGCCCGGTGACGTGCTGGAACAGCCGCGTGCCGATCTCCTGCCTGGCGGCGGCGACCCCGATGATGATGCTCTCGCCCCAGCCGCGATGGCAGCACTCCGGCGCCTGGCGCATGGTCTGCACGCTGCCGATGCACTCGAAGCTGAAATCGGCGCCCCCGCCGGTGAGGTCGATGATCGCCTGCACCACCGTGTCGCGGCCGACCGCGTCGGGGTTGATGAAGTCGGTCATGCCGAAACGTCCGGCCATGGCGCGCTTGGCGGGGTTGAGATCGACGCCGTTGATCCGGCCGGCGCCGACCATGCGCGCTCCCCGCATCACGTCCAGCCCCATCCCGCCGAAGCCGAACACCGCCACGTTCGCGCCCACCTTCGCGCCGGGCCGGGCCTTGGCGGTGTGGATCACAGCGCCGATGCCGGTGGTGACACCGCAGCCGATGGTGCAGATCGTCTCGCACGGCGCGTCGGCGCGGACCTTCGCCAGCGTGTTCTCGGGCAGCACCTCCCCCGCGCGCGGCCCCTCGATCTCGATCGTCTCGATGCCGTGAGGCTTGTCGGCCTGCCTGGCGACGGCGGCGCCTGTCTCCACGGTGGCTTCCCTTCGCGGCGGTGGTCGGCGCGACGATGGGGGCGGCGCGCCGCCACCCCGGCGCGGGCGCGCGGCTCGCGCAGACGTGACGGGTGCGCGACCGGCCGCGCCGGCCGGGCCGCCGACATCCCCGCGGCGCGGGCCGGGGATGCGGCGCGCCGGCAACCTGGTCTTAACCGCCAGCGCGGACCATGGCGTGGATATGTTTCAGCCTTCGGCATCTTCCGCCTCAACTCCGGGGGTCCTGCCGGAGCGCGCGGCCGCCGCCGCGCGCGGGGCGGTCGGCGGCGCGCGCCGGTCGGCGGCGTGATGGCCGACGGCGGCATCCTCGCGCCTGACGCGGCACCGGCACCCGCGCCGGCGCATTCGCCGCGCCTGCCGTTCCTCGCCTTCCTGGCCGACCAGCGGAGCGAGCAGGTGCTGCGCGAGGTGCTGACCGACAACGGCCCCGGCGGGGCGGAGGTGCGCCGCGGCGACATCACGACCGCCACCCAGCACCTGGCCCGGTCGGCGACGCCGCAGGTGCTGCTGGTCGACATCGCCGACAACGCCGAGCCCTTCGCCGCCCTCGATGCGCTGGCCCAGGTCTGCGAGCCCGACGTCAAGGTGCTGGTGGTCGGCGAGCGCGACGAGGTCGATTTCTACCGCGACCTGACGCGCAATCTCGGCGTCACCGAATACCTGCCGAAGCCGCTGACGCGTGATGCGGTCTCGCGCACTTTCCTGCCGCTGATCGCGAACCGGGCGCCGAGCGAGCTCGGCGCGCGCGGCGGGCGGGTCGTGCTGATCGCCGGCGTGCGCGGCGGTGTCGGCGCCACCACGATCGCGGCCAATCTCGCCCTGCATCTCGCCGATGAGGCGCGCCGCCATGTCGCGCTGGTCGATCTCAATCTCCACACCGGCAGCGCGGCGCTGCTGCTCGGCGTGCGTCCCTCGTCGGGGATGCGCATCGCGCTGGAAGCGCCCGAGAAGGTGGACGCGCTTTTCCTCGACCGCGCCGGCCAGCCGGTCGGCGAGCGGCTGCGCGTGTTCGCCGCCGAGGAGAGCCTCGCCACCGCGATCCACCCGGCGGGGAATGCGGTCGCGCACCTGATCCAGTTGCTGCGCGACCGGTTCAATCACATCGTGATCGATGCGCCGGCGGGATTCCCGCCGCTGGTGCGCGACGCGTTCGACCGCGTGCATCAGCGCGTGCTGGTGATGGCGCCGGATGTCGCGAACACGCGTGACCTCGCGCGGTTCCTCGCCGTGCCGAACGCGCCGGCGCAGACCAGCCGCGCGGTCGTGGTGCTGAACCAGGCGGGCCGCCCGGGCGCCTTGCCGCAGAAGCAGGTCGAGGAGGCGTTGAAGGTCGCGCCCGACATCGTCGTGCCCTACCTGCCGCGCGTGCTGCCGGCGGCGGCCAATCTCGGCAAACCCGCGGTCACGCGGCCCGGACCGTTCCGCACCGCGATCAGGCTGCTGACGCAGGAGATCGCCGCCGTGCGCAGCACCGAGGACCTGCCGCGCCGACGCGGGTTCTGGTCGCTGCTGCGGCGCTAGGGGCGGTGCGCCGCCAGCGCGCGCCGCTTCCGGACCGGACCGAGGCGATGACGAGGATCACGATCAAGCTGGAGGACGAGGCGGCGTGCGTGGCGGGGTCGCCTGCCGGAGTGTTGCGGGATCGAGCGGGAGATTGCGCCGCACGGCCCGCTCCGCGCCGAGCGGCGGCAGCGTCTCGCCCTCGACCTGCACCTCGAGCCCGCCGGCATTGCCGGTGGTGAGCACCAGCCCGGGCCGGTCCGGGACGGCGTAGCTCTCGCCCGGCTGCATCACCCGGTCGAACAGCACGGTGCCGCTGGCGCGCTCGTGCACCTGCACCCAGGTCTCGCCGCGCGCGCTGAGCCGTACGCGCGAGGGCGCCACGTCCGCCCTCCCGGCCTGCGGGGCGGAGGGTGCCGAGGGTGCGACCGCGGGCGCCGCCGCAGGGCGGGGTTGGGGCGCGGCCGCGACCTGCCGCAGCGCCGCCGGATCGAGCGGGATGTCGCGCCGCACCCGGCCGGCGCCGGCGAGCGCGGGCAGCGGCTCGCCATCCACCAGCACCTCGAGCCCAGGTGCGTTGCCGGTGGTCAGCAGCATCCCCGCGCGGTCGGGCACCGCGTGGCTCTCACCGGGCTGCAGGACGCGGTCGAACACCACCCTGCCGGTCGCCTGCTCGCGCAGCATCACCCAGGTCTCGGCGCGCGCGCGCAGCACCACGCGGCCGGAGGCGGCGGCCGTGGCCGGCGGCTCGGCGCGCGCCGGCGGAGCGGCCACGGGGGCGGGGGACGGCCCGGCGCGCGGCGCGGCGACTGGCGGCGTGACGGCGCGCGGCGGGGCGAAGCTCTCCGGCCGCGGGG
>CALKJX010000103.1 GCA_937995555.1 uncultured Elioraea sp. | reverse complement strand
AGGCGGCGGCGAAGAAGGCGCCGGCCAAGCAGGCGCCGGCCAAGAAGGCCCCGGCGAAGAAGGCGGCGGCGAAGAAGCCCGTCGCCAAGCCTGCCCCCGCGGCACCGGCGGCGAAGACGACGCTGAGCCCGGCGGCGGCGTGGCCGTTCCCGACCGGCAACAAGCCGTAAGCCGGCCTCGTGCCGATCCGACGACCCGGCCGCGGCCGGGTCGTTTTTCTTCCGGGGTAGACGAAGGCGGGCGATCGCGGTCGCGGACCGCGGCATCAGCCCACAGGCAGCGTGTCGGCGAAGCCGTGCGCCGGCGCCTCGTGGCGGGGGCGCATCAGCGATTGGCCCTCGTCGAGCACGCGCGACAGGCGCTCGCGCCGCTGGCGGACGTCGTCGGCCGCGGCGGCGGCCTGCGCCTCGCGCTGCGCCTGCGCGACCGCGGCGGCTTCGGCCTTCGCGGCGGCGAGCGCCTGCTGCAGCTGCGTCACCTGCGCGCGCGCCTGCTGCGATCGTTCGTCGGCGGCGGCGCGCTTTTTCTCGCTCTTGTCCAGCCGCGTCTGCAGCCGCCTCAGCGCGCGCGCCTGCCAGAACCAGGCCGCCCCGGCGCCGCCGGTGGCGGCGAGCAGGGCCACGACGACGAATCCGATCGATTGCAGCAGCTCGTCCATGGCCATCGTATCGGCCCGCTGCGGCGGCGCTTGAAGCGCGGCGGCGCGATCAGAGCGGCAACATGCCACGGTCGATGCGGTGGTTCTGGCCGCCGCGGCACGCGATCTTCAGTGCGCCGACGCGGTTGCCGAGTTCGGCGCAGCGCGCGAGCGGCCAGCCGCGCTCGAGGCCGAACAGCAGCGCGGCGCGGAACGCGTCGCCGCAGCCAGTGGGGTCGACGACCGCCTCGGCGCGCATGCCGGCCACGTGCGTACGCTCGCCCTGCTGCCACAGTTCGCAGCCGTCGGCACCGAGGGTGACGACGACGCCCTGCAGGTGCGAGCGCGACAGCTGCGCCAGGCTCTGCCCCGTGCGGTCGCACAGCAGCCGGGCCTCGTAGTCGTTGACCGCCACCCAGGTGGCCTGGGCGACGAAGCGGCGCAGCTCGGCGCCGTCGAACATCGGCAGCCCCTGCCCGGGGTCGAACACGAACGGGATGCCGGCGGCATGCATCTGCTCGGCGTGCTGCAGCATCGCCTCGCGCCCGTCGGGGGCGACGATGCCGATCTTGAGGTCGGCGCGCGCCGGCACCGGCGTCAGGTGTGCCTGCAGCATCGCCCCGGGGTGGAAGGCGGTGATCTGGTTGTTGTCGGCGTCGGTGATGATGATCGCCTGCGCCGTGTAGTGGTCGGGCTCGACCCGCACGCACGAGGTGTCCACGCCGAGCGCGCGCATGCGCTCGAGATACTCGGCGCCGTCGTTGCCGAGCGCGGCCATCACGACCGGGGTGCCGCCGAGCTGGGCCAGCGTGTAGGCGATGTTGCCGGCGCAGCCGCCGTACTCGCGGCGCAGCGTCGGCACGAGGAACGACACGTTCAGGATGTGGACCTGCTCGGGCAGGATCTGCTGCGCGAAGCGCCCCTCGAAGTTGGTGATGGTGTCGAACGCGAGCGAGCCGCAGATCAGTGCTGGCATGGCATCTCCGGGCGGCCGGGCGTGCAGGGGTGCCCGCCGGTCAGGGGTAGAACAGTTCCACGGTGTAGCCGGTGACGACGCGCCCACCGGGGTCGAGCACGGCCTGCAGCGCCAGCTCGGCGCCGCCGGCCACGGTGACGGCGCCGCCAGCCCCGAGGTCGGCCGCCGTCAGCACCTTGCGCGCGACGACGGCGCCCTGGCGGTCGGTGAGCGTCAGCTCGACCGCCGGCAGCCGCACCTCGGCTGCCGACCGGTTGCGCAGCACCAGCGTGAAGCGCACCAGCGGCCCGTCGCCGATCCTCGCCAGCGCGCTGCCGTCGACCGTCAGCGCCTCGAGGTGGCGGCGCGGCTGCGGCCGGCAGCCGGCGACCTTGCACAGCGGGTCCAGCCAGGCCCGCGACTGCGGCCACTGCAGCGCCAACGGTTCGTGGAAGCCGCGCGCGGCCTGGATCAGCGCCGCACCGCCGAGCAGCACCGCGGCGCCGCCGAGCAGCGCCCGCACTTCGGGCGATCGCCAGCGTGCGGCCCGCTCGGCGTCGCGCACGAACGCGGGCGGCTCGGTGGCGGTGGTGCCGTCGGCGGGGGCGGTCCCAGGGGAAGCGTCGATCTGCGGCTCGCCAGCGGCCGCGATCGTGGCGGCTTCGGTGGCCGCAGGCGGGGTCGCCGGTTGCGGGCCTGCGCTGGGGGCGGCCGGCACGGCGTCGGCCACCGGCCCGACGTGGGTCACGTCGGGCGGCGCCGCCGCACGGCTGTCGAACAGCGCGGCGTGCAACTGCGATGCGGTCGGGGGTGCGATCGCGCCGTCGTCGGCGACGCTGGCTTCGGGGTACGCATGCGCCGGTTCGGGGCGCGACGGCGGTGCGACGCGGGCCTCGGGCTCCAGCACCGGTTCCACTTCGTCCTGCAGCACGGGCTCGGCCCCGAGCGCCGGTTCAGGCTCTGGCTTCGGCAGCAGCTGCGCCGAGGACTCGGGCTCGAGCAACGGCTCCACTTCGGCCAGGATCGCGGGCTCGGGGCCTGGGGCGGGTTCCGGCGCTGCCCACGCGAGCTCCGATTCCGGCACGGGGGCAGCCTCGGGTCCGAGCGATGGGTCGGGCTCCGGCTCCACCGCGGGCTCGCGCTCGGGCTCCAGCGCCGCTTCCGGTTCGGATTCCAGTGCTGGTTCGGGCTGCGGCTCCGGTTGCGCCGACGCCTCCGCGGCGGTCTGTGCCGCAGGCTCAGGCGCGAGCTCGGGCTCCGGCGCTTGCGGCGTGGCGAGCTCCGACTCCGGGACCGGCCCAAGTTCAAGACCGATCGCCGGTTCAGGCTCTGACTCCAGCACCGGCTCTGGCTCTGGCTCCAGCGCCGGCACTGGTTCGGAATCCATTGCCGACTCGGGTTCGGATTCCGGTGCCGACTCGGGTTCGGATTCCGGCACCGGCTCGGGCTCGGGTTCCAGCACCGCCTCGCGTTGGGACTCCGGCACCGGCTTCGGTTCGGCCTCCAGCGCCGGCTCGGGTTCGGACTCCAGCACCGTTTCGGGTTCGGACTCCAGCACCGTTTCGGGTTCGGACTCCAGCGTCGGCTCGGGTTC
>CALKJX010000102.1 GCA_937995555.1 uncultured Elioraea sp. | reverse complement strand
CCCGCAACCGGTGGCGGAACCCGGCGCCGGCAGGGCGCGTTGGACGGTCACACGACATTCAGGAGACGACGATGCGCGCGGCCCTGCTCTGGCTCCTCGGCATCCCCATCCCGATCCTCATCCTGCTCTACCTGTTCGGAGTGCTGTAGCGAGCGGCCGGCGCGCGGCGCAGGTGGCTCACCCCTCCGCGGTCGCCAGCCTGTCGAGCCGGGCGAGATCGCGGGACTGGTCGGCCTTGCCCGAGACCAGGACCAGCCAAGCGGAGCCATGTCGGTTCAGGCGCGCGTAGATCCGCCCCGAGTCGTCCTGCCCCGTCGACAGATGGCGTTCCCACCAGCCCGTGGCGCCGCGGACTTTCTTCCACCCCGGCGGCATCCCGGTCGCCTGCGCCTGCAGCTCGGCGAGCGCGCGGAAGAGCGGGCGCCGGTCGGACAGCTCGGTGGCGGTGAACAGCAGGCTGTCGCCGAGAAGCGTGATCCGCGGCAGCAGAACGTCGAGGACGGTCTCGAGCTCCCGCTTGAGCCGGACCACTGCGGATGAAGGCGCCTGCGGTGGCTTTTGCGACTGCTGGTCGCCGCGCGCCACACCCTGCTCGAGCGCCGCCAGCGCTGCGTCGCGCTCGGCCAACGCATGGAGCAGCTTCCGCTCGAGCTCGGCCTGTGCCGGATCCTCAGGAGACCGCTTGGCCGTGGCGGTCGCTGCGACGTCGCGCAGCCGAGCGCACTCGGCAGCGAGCCTCGCACGCTCGGCCTTGGCCACCAGCAGCTCGGCCTCCAGCAGGCGGACCCGCAGCGTCGCAACGGAGATGGCGTCGGGCGGCGGCTCCGCCGCGACCGACCCGAGGGCGCTTTGAACGAGCTCGTCGAGAGACGGCGGTACGGTGGGCCGCTCGACGCGGATGAACCAGGACAGGCCCGCGTCCTCGCCGTCCGTGGCCGCAAGATGGCGGCCGACGCGCAGCACACGGACGCCCGCCTGCGCCAGCCGCCTCGCGATCCCGTCCCGCTCGATCACGCTGCCGTCGATCAGCACGCAGGCCTCGTCGCGGCCCTCGACGAGCTGCCACCCGCGCGTGGGCCGGCCGAGCGTGAAGGCGGGGACGCACTCGTCCGGTGTCGCGAACGGCCCCGTGATGTCGACGCCGTTGCCATCGAGCAGCGGGAACACCTGACCGCGAACGAGCGCACCGGTGCGCCCGTCGGGCAGGCGCCACAGGCTGCAACGGATCCGCTCCAGCTCCAGCTCGCCGTCACGTACGACGATCGGGGTGAGGTCGGGCTGCTGGTCCATCAGCGGTTGCATCCGGTGGTCGGTACCGATAGGGACACAGTAGATCAGAGCTCGAAACAACGCGGAACATGCCCGACCACGTCGCCCCACTGCTGGCGAACCCCTGGATCATCGGGCTCGTCTGCGCTGGCTTGGCGCTGTGGGCGCTCGTATCGGGCGTGTCGTTGCGGCGGGCAACACTACAGATCTGCGTGGCGCTCGACCGGGCACGGAAAGTGGTCGAGCGGATCGAGCCGCAGCGCCTGCCTGCGAGCGTCGAGCTGCTGCGCAGAGAGCTGACGAGCGCCGGTCCTCTCGCCGAGGTGTGGCGTGACTATCTCGACGGGCTCATCGTCCCGGACCAGCCCGGCCTGCTCGTCCGCTCGACGCATCGCCCCAGTGCTTGGTTCAACCTCGACCTCTACCGTCGCGTCGGAGCGGACCTGCGCTACCATGCGGCGTTGCCGAACCTCCTCGTCGGCGCCGGGCTGCTGTTCACGTTCCTGGGACTGTTCGTCGCCCTGGGTGCTGCCGGGGGCATCGTGGAGGCAGACAACGACACAGACCGCAACCAGAGCCTCCAAAACCTTCTCGATGCGGCATCCTTCAAGTTCATCACGTCGATCTTCGGTCTCGCGGCATCGATCGCCTACGCGCTGTTCCGGAAGCACCAGCTCAAGGCCACGGAGGCAGCGCTCGACAAGCTCGCCGCGGCGCTCGACTTCCGGGCGCCGCTGGCCACGGCCGCCGGATTACAGAATGAATCCAACGCGCTACTCCGGCGGCTCTCGACCCATCTCGAGACGTTCTCGAACGACCTCGCCGTAAGCATCGGGACGGCGCTCGACAACGCGCTGGACCACCGGCTCGGTGACCACATCGGCCCGCTGCGCGAGGCCATCGAGCGGCTGGCGCAGGGCATCGGCACACGCGGCGAGGACGTCGTCCGCGAGCTGCTGGAGAGGTTCACGCAGCGGCTGGAGAGTGGCACCGGCGAGCACATGCAAGGCGTCGCCGGGAGCCTCGTCGAGCTCACGCGCGTCATTGGCGATCTGCAGTCGGGGCTCGCCGACGCCGCCGGACGCATGGCCGCAGCCGCCGATGCCGCGGCCGCGCGGATGAGCGACGACGCGGCCGCCAGCTCCGCACGCTTCGCGGCGCAGATGGAGAACGTGGTGGAGACCCTTCGCGGACTCGCTGCCGAGAGCCGGGCCGCGGGTGCGAGCGCCCTGGAAGCCGTGGCGAGCCGTCTGGTCGAGGCCACCGCAGCACTGGAGGGGACGGCCCGCGGGATTGCCATCGCGATGGAGCAGGCGGCCGTCGAG
>CALKJX010000101.1 GCA_937995555.1 uncultured Elioraea sp. | reverse complement strand
GCGGTGACATGGAACAGCGCGATCGCGCCACGGCCGCGCGTCTCGCCCGTCACCAGCGGCGTGCCGTCGGTCAGCGTGGCCCAGGTGCGGCGCGACAGATCGCGGGTTCGGCCAGCACTTGGCGCGTGATCCGGACCTCATCCGGCACGTCGAGCCCGGCGAAGGGGCTGTCCTGCGGGAAGGGCGCGAGCCGCGCCGGCTGCTGCCAGGAGAGCGCACCGCCGAGCTGGCGATCCCCGCTGCGCAGCCGCACGGGCAGCAGCGAGTCGGGACGGGCAGCGAGCCGTGGGCCGGCAAAGCGCACCAGCACACCCCCTTCCTCCACCCAGCGCGCGAGCGCATCGAGCTCGACCGGTGTCAGCGTATCGACATCGGCGAGCACGATGACGGCGATCTCGCGCGCGAGCAGATCGCGCACGGTGCCGCGGCGGAGTTCGGTGAAGGGGGCGAGCGCGCGATCGATGTAGTAGAGCGCGCCGAGCAGCGGCTGGTCGGCGGTCTCGGCCGCGCCGGCGATCAGGCCGACGGGGCGGCGGCGCCAGCGCTCGTCGAGCAGCGCCACCGCGCCGGCAGAGTTGGCGTTCTCGATCGCGAGGGTAGCGAGACGGTTGCGCAGTTCAGGCGGCAGCGCGATCGCGGCTTCGGCTTCGCTGGCGCCGGGCGGGAAGGTGGCCTCGGCGCGCGCCAGCGTGCGGCCGTCGGCGGTGCGCGCGAGCACACCGACGGTGGTGGTCGCCGGCACCGGTGTGGTGGCGATGCGCGCGACGATGCGCGCTGGCTCGGAGCGTGGCGCGAGCAGCACGTGGTGCTGCGCCCCCGCGGGCGGGACGGCGACGGTCAGCGGGCCGAGGGAGGCGAGCCGGGCGGCGAAGGCGGCGTCCGCCTCGCCATGGGCAAGCCCGTCGGCGAGCCACAGGACCGCGGTGCCGGATGCCGACCACGACGCGAGCGCGTCCGTCGCCGCCGCGCGGTCGGGCGGCCAGGGCAGCGGCCGCAGCGCGGCGACCCGCGCGCGCATCTCCGGCGCCGGCATGACGGGCGAAAGGCGCGGCGCCTCCCCGCGGGGGGAGGGCGCGGTGGTCAGCAGCGCAACCGGGCGGCCCGCGCGCTCCGCCTCGGCGAGTGCCGCCTCGACGGCGGTGAGCCGCGCGCCCCAGTCGGGACCCGCGGCCCAGCCGTCATCCACCACCAGCAGCAGCGGACCGGCCCCGCCCGGCGCCTGGCCCGCGTTCAGCACCGGCCGGGCGAGGCCGACGATCACCAGGGCGGCGGCGAGGATGCGCAGCGCGAGCAGCCACCACGGGGTGCGCGCCGAGCTCTCCTCGCGCCGCTGCAGGTCGAGCAGCAGCCGCACCGCCGGGAAGGCGAGCTGCTTCGGCGCCGGCGGGGTGACGCGCAGCAGCCAGATCAGCAGCGGCAGCAGCAGCAGTGCCGCGAGCAGCCACGGATGCGCGAAGCCGATCGTGCCGAGCGCCTCGATCACTGCCGCCTCGCCCTCACGCGGCGCGGCCCCGCCCGGCGCGGTCGGGGGCGAGGGCGAGGTAGAGCCCCATCAGCGCGGTTTCGGGCGGGTGATCGGTGATGTGCACGGCGAAGCTCCAGCCGGCGGCGGCGGCGATCGCGCGCAATCCGTCCTGCTGCGCGGCCAGCTTCGCCTGGTAGTCGTCGCGGATTCCCTCGACCTTGCCGATCAGCGCCGCCCCCTCACGCCTGAGCCCCTCGAAGCGGATCCGGCCGCGGAACGGCAGCGCCGCCTCGGCCGGGTCGAGCACCTGCAGCAGGTGGCCGGAGACGGGGAGCTGCGCCAGCCGTGCGACCGCCTGCTGCACGTCCGGCAGCGGCGAGAGGAAGTCGCCGATCAGCACCACGCGCCCGTAGCGCGGCAGGTTCGCCGCCGGCGGCAGGCCCGAGAGGGCACCGCAATCGCCGCGGCGCGCCACCGCCTCGGCGAACAGCTCGATCATCGACCGGCCGGAGACCGGACGCATTCCCGCGCCCAGAAGCGCGACGCGCTCGCCACCGCGCAGCAGCAGGGAGGCGAGGGCGAGGGTCAGCAGTTCCGCCCGCTCGGCCTTCTCGGGCAGGCGGCGGTCGGAGCGCCAGCGCATCCCGGCCGAGGCGTCGCGCCAGAGCCACACGCTCTGCGCCGCCTCCCACTCGGTCTCGCGCACGAAGGTGCGGTCGCCCTTGGCGGACTGGCGCCAGTCGATCCGCTGCACCGGATCGCCGGCGAGGAACTGGCGGAACTGCCAGAAGCTGTCGCCCTGGCCGACGCGGCGGCGCCCGTGCACGCCCTGCGCTACCGTCGCCGCGACCCGCTCGGCCGCCACCAGCAGCGGCGGCAGGCGCGCGGCAAGCTGCTCGGCGCGCCGCGCCGCGGTCGCGGCATGGCCCGGCGCGCTTTCGTTCACTCCAGAAGGCCCGTCAGCCGGCCGATCACGTCGGCGAGCCGCACGCCGTCGGCGCGCGCGGCGAAGTTGAGCGCCATGCGATGGCGCAGCACCGCCGGCGCCAGCGCGACCACGTCATCGACCGAGGGGGCGAAGCGGCCGTCCAGCACCGCGCGCGCCCGGCAGGCGAGCAACAGCGCCTGCGCGGCGCGCGGCCCCGGGCCCCAGGCGAGATGGCGCTTCACCGCCTCGAGCGGCGAGGTCTCGGGCCGGCCGGCGCGCACCAGGGTCAGGATCGCCTCGACCACGCTCTCGCCCACCGGCATGCGCCGGATCGTCGCCTGCGCGGCGAGCAGTTCCTCGGCACTCATCGCCCGCTGCGGCCGCGCCGCGCTGGCGCCGGTGGTGGCGAGCAGCATGGTGCGCTCGGCCTCCAGCGCCGGATAGGAGACCTCGATCTCCAGCAGGAACCGGTCGAGCTGCGCCTCGGGCAACGGATAGGTGCCCTCCTGCTCGATCGGGTTCTGGGTCGCGAGCACGTGGAAGGGGCGCGGCAGCGGATGCTCGATGCCGCCGACCGCGACCTTGATCTCCTGCATCGCCTGCAAGAGCGCCGACTGCGTGCGCGGGGAGGCGCGGTTGATCTCGTCGGCCATCAGCAGCTGGCAGAAGATCGGGCCCTTGATGAAGCGGAAGCTGCGCCGCCCTTCCGCGCTCTCGTCCAGCACCTCCGAGCCGATGATGTCGGCGGGCATCAGGTCCGGCGTGAACTGCACCCGCTTCTCGGCGAGCCCGAGCACCGTGCCGAGGGTTTCGACCAGCTTGGTCTTGCCGAGCCCGGGCACGCCGACCAGCAGCACATGGCCGCCGGCGAGCAGCGTGATCAGCGTCTGGTCGACCACCTCGGGCTGGCCGAAGATCACCTGCCCGACCGCCTCGCGCACCCGCGCGATGCGCTCCGTCAGGGCCTCGACCTCGGCCACCAGATCGGTCGGAGCGGCTGACGCGCCACCGGCGATCACGCTCGTTTCGGCCACCCTGACCTCCCTCCGCATCTACACGGCATGGTGGGATGCTACCTATATGTGTGCGCGTCGGAAAACCGGACGCCGGAGGGTCACGCGGACGTGACGCCGGCCGAGCAAGGAGGCTGTGCCGGAGACGGTGCGGAGACGGTGTGGCGGCGTCTGACCGGATGCGAGCGATGAGCCGCGCGGCGGAACGGGAGAGCGAGCCGTCCTCGCCGATCCCGGGGCTCGCGCTGACGCCGCCGGTGCGCCGGGCACCGCGTACGCCGGTGTTCTGCGGTGACATCGCGATCCGGATCGCGCGCGACGGCACATGGCACTACCAGGGCAGTCCGATCCGCCGGAAGGAGCTCGTCTGTCTGTTCGCCTCGGTGCTGACGCGCGAGGCGGACGGCTCGTTCTGGCTGATCACGCCGGCCGAGCGCGGCCGGATCGAGGTGGAGGATGCGCCCTTCCTCGCCGTCGAGCTGTTCGTCTCGCACTGCCGGGGCCGGCAGATCCTGTCCTTCCGCACCAACGTGGACGAGGTGATCGAGGCGGGACCCGAGCACCCGATCCGCGTGGCGCGCGATGTCGTGACCTGCCTGCCCACCCCCTACGTCGCCGTACGGCCGGGGCGCGGGTCGCTGCCGGTCGAGGCGCGCATCGAACGTTCGGTCTATTACGAGCTCGTCGCGCTTGCGGTGCCGGAGACGGTGCACGGCGAGACCCTGCTCGGCGTCTGGTCCGGCGAGCGCTTCTTCCCGCTCGGCCAGGCCGACGAGGCGTGAGCGGGACGGCGGGTCCGGGCGCGCCCGATCTCGCGGCGCGGCTGCGCCGCATTCGCACCGGCCATCACCGCGACGAGGCGACCGCGGAGCCGGCGACGCTGCGGGCGGCCGTGCTGGTGCCGATCGTGCTGCATCCGGTGCCGAGCATCGTGCTGACGCTGCGCGCCCTGCACCTGAGCCGCCACCCGGGCCAGGTGAGCTTCCCCGGCGGGCGCATCGACCCGCAGGACGCCTCGCCGGAGGCCGCCGCGCTGCGGGAAGCGGAGGAGGAGATCGGCCTCTCCGCCGCCACCGTCGAGGTCATCGGGCGGCTGCCCACCCACGTCACCGGCACCGGCTATCGGGTGACGCCGGTGCTCGGCCTGCTCACGCCCCCGGTTGCGCCGAAGCCCGATCCGCGCGAAGTGGCGGAGGTGTTCGAGCTGCCGCTCGCCGCGCTCACCGGGCCGCCGGGTCCGTTCGAGGAGGAGGCGGTGTTCCGCGGGAGGCTCCGACGCTATTGGGTGGTGCCGCATGAGCGGCATCGGATCTGGGGCGCGACCGCGGCGATGCTGGTGGCACTCGGGAGGCTGATCCGGGAGGACTGACATGCGCGGTGTTGTGCAGGGAATCCTGTTGTTCCTGATTCCCTTCGCGCTCTATTTCGCCTGGTTGTTCCTGATGCGCCGTGTCGGACCCGACAACGGCGAGGGCCAGCCCGCGATCGCCTGGCGCGACGCGCCCTGGCTGCTGCTGACGGTGGCGGGCGTGATCGTGCTCGCGGTCGGACTGCTGTGGTTCGCCGAGCAGCGCGCGATGCAGCCGGGCGAGCGCTACGTGCCGGCGCGGCTGGAGGATGGCCGCATCACCGACAGCGGCCGCAGCCGGTAACGCCGATCCCGCTCCGGCGCGTCCGTGCTGGTCGGAACGGACCGCCGCGACGACGTCGCGCAGGCTTCGCCGCCAGGGCGCAACGGACGCTAGAAGAAAGCCCGCAGCCGGAGTTCCACGCGTCCGCGCGCGACGCGCGCACCGAAATCGGAGTCGCGTTCGCCGATATTGAGCTGCGCGCGCAGCCGCAGCTCGACGTCGGTGAACCCCGTGTAGACGATCTCCGGCTGGATGGTCGCCGAGCCGTTCGCCGCATCGACGATCGCAGTGAGCGCGGGCGTGACGTAGAGCAGGTTCCACGGCTCCTTGTGCGAGATGCGCAGGTACAGGTAGTCGCGCAGCGGCTGCGGCCGCTGGTAGGCGCGCGCGAGCCGCCGCGCCACCTCGTCGCCCGGCGCCGGCGGCAGGCCGGCGGCGAGCCGGTCGCCCGCGCGCGCGATCGCATCGAGCCCATCGGCGAACTCGCGCGCGGTCAGGCCCGTGGCATTGTGCAGGTATTCGACGATCACGGTCGTGTCGGTCGGCGCCTGCCAGCGCAGCCCGATCAGGCCGGCGAGGCCGCCCTGCGTGACGCGGCGCAGCCGGGTCGTCGCCCGATCCACCACCAGCCGCGGCTCCGCCTCCGTCCAGGCGGCCTCGGCATAGACCACGAGCTCGGGAGCGAGATTGCGCCCGAACCCCGCGCCGAGACGGGTCGCGCGGGAGTCGCCCGCGAAGGCGTAGAGGTCGAGGTCGGTGTCGGCGACCAGCGCGGAGAGCCTGAGCGCGCCATTCACGCCCCGATCGGGCGCGAACTCGCGGTTCAGCGCCGGCGTGACCGGCAGCAGCACGCCCGTCAGCGCGAGCGTGCGCAGCGGCCCGGCGTCGGCGAAGCCCCGCGTCCAGTCGAGGCTCGCCATCCAGTAGCCTTCGCGCGCCTGGTCGGGATCGGTCGGATCGCGCGCGCGCTCGACGAAACCGACCGGCTGGAAGGCGTAGGACTTCGACCAGCGCAGCACGCGCTTGCCGGCGGCGAGCGCAGTGCCGGGCGCCCATTCGTAGAGGCCGTAGGCTTCGTAGAGGGTCGCGTCGCCCCGGCCGACATCCGTCGAATCGGCAAGGTAGGTGACGTTGCCCGCGGCGACGAGACGGAACGGCCCCTGCCGGAGGATGCCGTTCAGGGTCAGGCCGGGCTGAGCCCGCAGCGCAGTCGCCGGCTGGCCGCCCGGCCGGGCGAGGCGACGGAACGGCGAGCCGGTGCGCCAGCGCGTCCAGTCGCCGCGCAGTTCGGCATGGCCGCCGATCTCCAGCGGCTTCTGCGCCACCTCCTCGATCGAGAACGAGAAGCCCTCCTGCGCCGACGCCGCGCCCGCAGCCAGCAGGGCGACGGCCAGGACGGCAGCCGACCTCACGCGCCGCCGCGCAGGCTTTCCACGCGCGGCAGGAAGGCGAGCGTGAACGCCTCGTCCGGCAGTTCGCGCGCGCGGATGCCGTCGTACAGCATCACCGAACGGTGGCCGCGGAACAGCGGGCTTTCGGTGTCGAGCTGGGCCGGCCGCTCGATCCCGCCGGCGAAGGTCTTCACCTGTGAGAAGCGCAGCGTCTTCACCAGCAGGCCGTCGGCGGCGTGGCAGTCGATCCGGGTGGGCAGTTTCCGCGCCGGATCGACCCACATCCTGAGCCGGTCATAGGCGACCGCGTCGGTGCGTGCCTTGAGGTGCAGCAGCAGCTCCGCGCCGTCGCGCTCGAGCCGCTCGGCGCGGTACTCCTCGTCGTAGTCCACGCGCAGGATGTCGCTGTTGTTGAACACGCCGCCGATCACCGACTGCAGCGAGGTGATGCGCACCGGGCGCCCCACTTCGGGGATGTAGAGCCACATGTTGTCGCCGACGCGCAAGGTGGAGCGGCCCTCTCTGAGGCGGGGGCGAGGAACACCGCGACCACGCGATCGCGCCCCTTCTTCGCTGAATAGAGGACGAACTCCTTGCGCGCCCACGAGGGCTCGATGTTGATGATCTTGCGGTACATCTCGTAGGAGGCGGGCTCGAGGTTGCGATCGACCTCGCGGAGCAGCGCCTGCGCCTCCTCGGAGGCTGCCAGACCTCCGCCGGAAGCCAGCGCGAGGAGAGCGGGGGCGGCG
>CALKJX010000100.1 GCA_937995555.1 uncultured Elioraea sp. | reverse complement strand
CCTGCTGTTCGGCGTGCCGGGATCGAGCGCGATGGCGCTGTTCCTCGGCGCGATGCTGATCTTCGGCCTGCAGCCGGGCCCGGCGCTGCTGCGCGACCAGCTCGACTTCGTGTTCGTCATCATCTGGAGCCTGGCGCTGGGTAACGTCTTCGGCACGCTGTTCTGCCTCGCTCTCAGCCGCCCGATCGCGGCGCTGACCCTGGTGCCTTTCCACTTCATCGCGCCTGTGGTGCTGGTGATCGTGATCCTCGGCGCCTGGCAGCAGTCGCACCACTGGGGCGACCTGGTGCAGCTGTTCGGCTTCGGCGTGCTGGGATGGCTGATGAAGCGGATCGGCGCGCCCCGCCCGCCGCTGCTGATCGGCTTCATCCTCAGCGGGCTGGCGGAACGCTATCTGTGGATCTCCTACAACCTCTACGACTGGGAGTGGATCTGGCGGCCCGGCGTGTTGACGATCGCGGCGCTGATCCTGGTGCTGAGCTTCGGCGGCACGCTGCTCAAGCGACGCCGCGGCCGCGCGCTCGCTGCCGACGTCGCGCAGGAGCGGCGGTGATGTCCACGCCACGGATCGAGCGCTGGTTCGCCTGGCTGCCGGTCACCATGGTGCTCGGCTTCCTCTGGTTCGCGCTGTTCGTGGTGGCGGAATCGCGCGCCTGGCCCGAGGGCGCACGGCTGTTCCCGTACTGGATCGGCATCGGCACCGCGCTGCTGGCGGTGGCCGAGCTCGCCGACCGCGTGCGCCGCGCCGCGATGCCCGACCGCGCGGTCGAGGAGGGGCCCAATGTCGCGGATCTCGGCGGCGACGCGGTCGAGCGGACCGCGCCGTTCCTCGGCGCCGGCATCGCGCTGTTCGGCTGGGTGCTGGGCCTCTACGCGCTGATCGTGCTGATCGGGCTCACGCTTGCCGTGCCGGTCTGGGTGGCGGCGCTCCTGCGGTTGCGCCACGGCGCCTCCTGGGGGGCGGTCGCCGCGCTCGCGGCCGGGCTGGTCGGCCTCGTCCTGCTGCTGCAATGGGCGCTGATGATGCACGTCCCGACGGGGCTGCTGCTGCGGTGATCCGCCGCAGTGCGGTGGGCGGATCTGACGACCTTGCGGCCGTTCAGGCCGCGGCTTCCTCAGGCGCGATCTCGGTCGCGGGCTCGCGGCCCAGCGCCTCGGCCAGCCGCTCCAGCCTGCGCCAGACGCTCTCGCCGGCGAACACGCCACCCGAGCGCGCGAGCCTCAGCACCAGCCGCTGCTGCTCCAGCCGCAGCGAGGTGAGGCCGAGCAGCGTCGCCGTGCCACCCGAGAGCGTGAAGGCGAGCCTGAGCGCCGCCCCCAAGGTCTCGGCGCGCTTGGCCGAGGCGACGTCGAGCAGCGCGCGCGCCGGCTGCAGCCAGGGGGCGAGCGGGTTGGCCTCATGCCGCATCGCCAGCGTCAGCGCGAGGAAGGCGCGCGCGTGGTGGTCGAGGCCGATGCCGGGCTGGCGCATCAGGCGCAGGAAGGCCTGCTCGGCCTTGTAGTCGGGGTGCTCGTGCGCGCCGATGTCGCCGACCCAGCAGGCGGTCTCGCGCAGCCGGGCGAGCGCCGGCGTCTCGTCGGGGAACAGCGGCGCGGTCCAGCCGATCAGCGCCGGCGGCAGGTCCGCGCTGCGGCTGAAGCGGCGGCAGAGGTCCTGGCCCGCGGCGATCACCGGATCCTCGGCGCGCACCGTCGCGGGCAGGTGCCGCGCATACCAGCCCTCGCGCAGCCCGCTCGCGCTGAAAACCACGCGCCGCGCCTGCGTGGCACGCAGCAGCCGGCGCAGCAGCACCGCCGCGAAGGGCAGCGTCTCCAGCCGCTTGCGCGAGACGCCCTGGATCCGTTCCAGCGTCTTCCTTGAGAGGTTGGTGATCACGCCGGTGAGGTCGCGCGCCTCCTCGCGCGCCAGCGTGTAGTGATGCACGACCTGGAGCGGATAGCCGGTCTGGCCGATGTGGATGCGCGCGAGCGCGCGCCATGCCCCTCCGACGAGATAGAGATCGCTCCCGGCCGCCTCGCCGAGCCAGGGCACCGCGCGCAGCGCCTCGTCGGCGATCGCGCGCGCGCGCAGGACGTCGCCGCCCGATTGCTCGGCAAGCCGGATCACGCCGAGCCTGAGCGTGGCCGAGGCGGCAACCACCCCCTCGGCGATGCGCACTACTTCGAGACTGCCGCCGCCGAGATCGCCCAGCACACCTGCGGCATCGGGAATCCCGCAGAGCACGCCCTCGGCCGAGATCCGCGCCTCCTCGTCGCCGTCGAGCACGCGGATCGCCAGCGCGGGAAATCGGCGGCGCAGCATCTCCACGAAGGCCGGGCCGTTCAGCGCATCGCGCACCGCCGCGGTCGCCAGCACCTCGACCGGATCGGCGCGCATCGCCGCCGCGACCACCGCGTAGCGTTCGAGCACGGTGATGCAATCGCCGATCGCCTCCTCGTTCAGCCGCCCGCTCGCCTGCAGACCCCGGCCGAGGCCGAGGATCGACTTCTCGTTGAACACCACCTGCGGGTTGCGCGTCAGTCCCTCGAACACGACGAGCCGCACCGAGTTCGAGCCGAGATCGACCACGCCGAGCCGGCACGGCATCGCAACGGACTCGGCGAGCGGGCGCGGCAGCGTCATCAGTCGTGCGCGACCCTGTCCTGCCGCTCGCGCGGCGCGGACCCGGCCGCCACCGTGCCAGGCCCGTGCAGCGCGCTGCCGCGGCCCGACAGCGAGGGGTTGGTCATGAAGTACTCATGCGCCGAGATCGCGCCCTCGCCGACCGCGGCGCGCCGGTAGTTGCCGTCCGCATCCAGCCGCCAGGACTGGGCCTCGTCCTTCAGGTTCACGACCATGATCTGGTCGAGGATCTGCGCGTGCACGGTCTCGTTGAAGATCGGCACCATCACCTCGACGCGCCAGTCCATGTTGCGCGCCATCCAGTCCGCCGAGGAGATGAACACCTTGGCCTCGCGCGAGGGCATGGGATGGCCGTTGCCGAAGCAGAAGATCCGCCCATGCTCGAGGAAGCGGCCGACGATCGACTTCACCCTGATCTTCTCCGAGAGCCCCGGCACGCCGGGGCGCAGGCAGCAGATGCCGCGGCAGACGATCTCGATCGTCACGCCGTCGGCCGAGGCGCGGTAGAGCGCGTCGATCAGCTCGCCATCCACCAGCGAGTTCATCTTCAGCCAGATCGTCGCCGGCCTGCCGGCGCGCGCATGCGCGGCCTCGGCCTCGATCAGCGCAATCAGGTCGCGCCGGAGCGTGATCGGCGCGAAGGAGATCGCATCCATCGTCTCGGGCCGGGCATAGCCGGTCATGTAGTTGAACACGCGCGCGGCATCGCGCGTCAGGCGCGGTTCGCAGGTGAAGAACGACAGATCGGTGTACACGCGCGCGGTGTAGGGATGGTAGTTGCCGGTGCCGTAATGGACGTAGCTGCGCAAGCTGCCGCCCTCGCGCCGCACCACCAGGCTGATCTTGGCGTGGCTCTTCAGCTCGACGAAGCCGTAGACCACCTGCACGCCGGCCGCCTCCATCTCGCGCGCCCAGCGGATGTTCTGCTCCTCGTCGAACCGCGCCTTCAGCTCCACCATCGCCGTGACCGACTTGCCGTTCTCGGCCGCCTCGATCAGCGCGCGCACGATCGGGGAGTCGCGGCTGGTGCGGTAGAGCGTCTGCTTGATCGCCACCACGTTCGGATCGCGGGCGGCCTGGCGCAGGAACTGCACGACGACGTCGAAGGACTCGTAGGGATGATGGACGACGATGTCCTTGTGGCGGATCGCGGCGAAGCAGTCGCCGCCGAAATCGCGGATGCGCTCGGGGAAGCGCGCGCTGAAGGGCGTGAAGAGCAGGTCGGGGCGATCGTCGACGATGATCTGCGTCAGATCGCCGATGCCGAGGATGCCGTCGACGACGAACATCTCGGCGCGCTGGGCGTTCAGCTCGTCGGCGACGAACTCCAGCAGATCGGCCGGCATCGCCTTGTTCACCGACAGCCGGATCACGTTGCCGCGGCGGCGGCGCTTCAGCGCCGTCTCGTAGGAGCGGACGAGATCCTCGGCCTCCTCCTCGAACTCGACGTCGCTGTCGCGGATCAGCCTGAAGAAGCCCTTGCCGGCGAGCGCGAAGCCAGGGAACAGCCGGGCGAGGAACAGGCCGATCACGTCCTCCAGCAGCAGGAAGCGGATGCCCGGGCCATCGGGCAGGCGCACGAAGCGGTCGAGCTGGGCCGGGATCGGCAGGAGTGCGCGCATCACCGTGCCGTCCTCGTCCTGCGCGAGCTTCAGCACCATCACCAGCCCCATCGAGGGGATGAACGGGAACGGGTGCGCGGGGTCGATCGCGAGCGGGGTCAGGACGGGGAAGATCCGGTCCATGAACCACTGTTCGAGCCAGCTGCGGTCCTGCTCGGTCAGTTCCTCGGGCTCGATCACGGCAAGCCCCTGCTCGCGCAGCACCCGCCGCAGGTCGCGCCAGACCCGCTGCTGCTCGGCCATCAGCTCCTGCGCCTTGAGGTGGATGGCGGCGAGCTGCTGGCCTGGCGTCAGCCCGTCCTGGCTCGTGACGGTGAGCCCCGCGGCCGCCTGCCCCACCAGCCCGGCGACGCGCACGGAGTAGAACTCGTCGAGGTTGGTGGCGGAGATCGAGACGAACCGCACCCGCTCCAGCAGCGGATGGCGGGGATTGTCGGCCTCCTCCAGCACGCGGGTGTTGAAGGCGAGCCAAGACAACTCCCGGTTGATGAAGCGCTCCGGATCGTCCGGACCGATCGTGCGTGCCGGCGTGCCGGCGACGGCCTCCTCGCGGACCGCGTCGCGCAGTTCGTTCATGCCGCTCTCCTCCAGGCCCCGGCCACCATACAGGAGCCCGGGGGGCGGGCGGGAGGGTCGGCCCTGCTAGGACTCCGGATTGTCATCCGCGGCGACGAGCCGGGCCGCGAGGGCCCGGGTGATCCGACGCCCGCCGGCGAGCGCGGCGTGATCGAGCGCCGCCGCCGCCTGCTGCATCGCCGCGAAGGTGCGCGGCAGGCGGGGAACCAGATAGGCGACCAGGTCCGGTTCGACCGCGAGCTGGCGGTCGGCCAGCGCCTTGGCGAGCACGGCCGCGAGCACGGCCTCGTCCGGCGCGGCGATCGCGACCGCGCCCGAGGCGGCGAGCCGCGAGCGCAGATCGGGCAGCACGACCGGCCAGCGCGCGGGTGCGGCCCGGCCGGTCAGCAGGGCCGTGCCGCCCGCCTCGGCGAGCAGGTTCAGCAGGTGGAACAGCGTCCGCTCGGCCGCCGGGTCGCCGGCCAGCCGGTCGGCGTCCTCGATCGCGGCGTGGCGCGCGGCCCCGAGCAGCGCCGGCGCCTCCCCGGCCGCGAGCGCGGTGCCGGGCACGATCGTCGCGCCGGCGCGCGCCGCCCAGATCGCCGCGAGGTGGCTCTTGCCAGACCCCTCGGGACCCCAGAGGCCGAGCCGGCCGGACGGCCAGTCGGGCCAGCGGGCGAGCCAGGCGCGCGCCTCGGCCGAGCAGGGACCCGGGACGAAATCGGCCTCCGCGTAGGAGACCGAGGGGGGAAAGGCGAAGGCGAGCTGGCCCGGCCCGCTCACGGATCGCCCTCGTCGAGATAGAGCGGGCTCGCGCGGTAGCGCTTCAGCCAGTAGCGCGTCACCACGCCGATCGCCGCGGCCGCCGGCACGGCCAGCAGCACGCCGATGAAGCCCAGCACCGCGCCGCCGGCGAACAGCGCGAACAGCACCCAGACCGCGTGCAGCTCGACCCGTTCGCCCAGCAGGCGGGGATAGATCACATAGCCCTCGATGATGTTGCCGAACACGAAGATGCCGGCGATCACGGCGACGTCGCGCCAGTCGGTGAACTGCGCCATCGCCATGCCGACGCCGATCACGAAGCCCGTCATCGTGCCGACATAGGGGATGAACGAGATCAGCCCCGCCGTCAGCCCGACGATCAGGCCGAGCTGGAGCCCGGCGGCGGTGAGGGCGACCGCGTAGAACACCGCGAAGATCAGGCACACCAGCGCCTGGCCGCGCACCCAGGCCGAGAGGATGCGGTCGATCTCGCGCGCGATCTCGCGCACCGTGCTGACATAGCGGCGCGGCACCCAGGAATCGACATTCGCCACCATCTTCGGCCAGTCGCGCAGCAGGTAGAACGCGACGATCGGTGTCACGACCACGACCATCAGCACGTTGAAGAGCTGCACCCCGCCGCCGACCACCGAGGCGATCGCTCCGGTCACCCAGGCCAGCATCGTGTTGACCTGGTTGAGCGCGAGCTGGCGCAGGCGCTGATCGACGAACTCCGGGCCGAGCCGGTCCTCGAGCCAGAGGAGCGATTCCTGGATCAGCTCGCTGACCGCACGGATGTACTGCGGCACGAGCGAGATCAGGATCGTCAACTGGGCGAGGATCAGCGGGTAGAGCAGCAGGAAGAAGGCGACGATCAGCGCTAGCATCGCCACCACCAGCAGCACGGCGGCGAGGCTGCGCGGCACGCCGACCGCCTCCAGCCGGTCGGC
>CALKJX010000099.1 GCA_937995555.1 uncultured Elioraea sp. | reverse complement strand
GGTGAACGGCACGGGCGAAGTGATCACCTCGGGCGGGCGGGTGCTGAAGAACGTCACGGGGCTCGATCTCGCCAAGCTGTTGACCGGTGCGCGCGGCACGCTCGCGGTGCTCACCGAGGTGACGCTGAAGGTGCTGCCGGCACCGGAACGGACGGCCACCGTGATGCTGCGCGGGCTTGATCCGGCGCGCGCTGTCGCCGCGCTCTCAGCCGGCCTGGGCAGCCCCTACGGCGTGACGGGGGCGGCGCATCTGCCCGCGGCGGCGGCCGCGCGCGTGGGGCTGCCGGCGGCGGCCACGCTGCTGCGCATCGAGGAGTTCGCCGATTTCATCCCCTACCGGACCGGGCGCCTCGCCGGGACGCTGGCCGCGCACGGCGCCGCCGAGGTGCTCGACCATGAGGCGAGCCTCGCGCTCTGGCGCGCGGTGCGCGACGCGGTGCCGCTCGGCGCCGCGCCCGCGGATGCGGTGTGGCGCGTCTCGGTCCGCCCCTCTGCCGGTGCGGACGTGGCGGCCGCGCTCGCGCGCGGCTTCGACGCGAGGCTCTTTCTCGACTGGGGCGGCGGGCTGATCTGGGCGGCCGGACCCGCGACCGAGGCCGCGCACCAGGCGGTGGCCGAGGCCGCGCGCGCGGCCGGCGGCACGTTCTGGCTCATGCGCGCCGATGCCGGGTTCCGCGCCGCGGTCGCGCATCTGCCGGCCCAGCCGCCGCCGCTCGCCGCCTTGACGCGGCGGGTGAAGGCCGCGTTCGATCCGAAGGGCATTCTCAATCCCGGCCGCATCTTCGCTGGGCTCTGACATCGCAACGACCAAGGGGGACGACGTGACGCTCCTGTTCCTGATCCTGCTGCTGCCGGTGATCGCGCTCGGCTTCACCGGCCTGACCATGGTGTTCATCGATGCCGTCCGCGGCGAGCGCGCGGACCGCGACCGGGTCGGCTTCGCGCGTGGCGCGCTGGGCTATCTGCTCGGCGCGATCGGCCTGCTGGGCCTGATCATCGACCTGCTGTCCGGCGCGCTCTTCCGGGTCGAGGGGTTCGGCGCCTATGTCGGCGCCTATGGCGCGCATTTCGCGCTGATCGGCCTCGCGGTGCTGCTGGTCGCCCCGCCGCGCGCACGTCCGGCCTGATCGGCACGGATGCAGACGACCTTCACGCCGGAGCAGCTGCGCGACGCCGACACGGCCGAGGCGAACCGCATCCTGCGCACCTGCGTGCATTGCGGTTTCTGCACCGCCACCTGCCCGACCTTCGTGCTGCTCGGCGACGAGCTCGATTCCCCGCGCGGGCGCATCTACCTGATCAAGGACATGCTGGAGAACGGCCGGCCCGCCACGGCCGAGGTCGTGCCGCACATCGATCGCTGCCTCTCCTGCCTCTCCTGCATGACCACCTGCCCGTCCGGCGTGCACTACATGCACCTGATCGACCACGCGCGCCGGCATGTGGAGGAGACCTACCGCCGCCCCCTGCCCGAACGGGCGCTGCGCGCGGTGCTCGCGACCGTGCTGCCGCGCGTGCGGCTGTTCCGGTTGGCGCTGCTCGGCGCGCGGGCCGCCAAGCCGCTCGCTCGGCTGATCCCCGGCGAGTCCATGCTGGCGAAGCGGCTGCGCGCGATGCTGAGCCTGGCACCCGCGCACCTGCCGCCGCCCTCCGACATCGAGCGGCCGCGCATCCATCCCGCCGAGGGGGCGCGGCGCGCGCGCGTCGCCCTGCTCGCCGGCTGCGCCCAGCAGGTGCTCGCCCCCGAGATCAACGCGGCGACCATCCGGCTGCTGACCCGGCTCGGCGTCGAGGTGGTCGTGCACCCGGATGCCGGCTGCTGCGGCGCGCTGGTGCACCACATGGGCCGCCACGCCCCGGCCCTCGCCGCCGCCAGGCGCAACGTCGCCGCCTGGATGGGCGAGCTCGAGGGCGAGGGGCTGGACGCGGTGGTGATCAACGCCTCGGGCTGCGGCACCACGGTGAAGGACTACGGTTTCATGCTGCGCGGCGAACCTGCCTGGGCCGAGGCGGCCGCGCGCATCTCCGCGATCACGCGCGACATCACCGAGTTCCTCTCGTCCTTCGGCTACGCGCCCACCAGGCCGCCGACGGGGCTGCGCGTGACCTACCACTCCGCCTGCTCGATGCAGCACGGCCAGAAGATCACGACGCTGCCCAAGGCGCTGCTGAAGTCCGCCGGGTTCGCTGTCGCCGACGTGCCGGAAGGGCATCTCTGCTGCGGCTCGGCCGGCACCTACAACCTGCTCCAGCCCGGGATCGCGGCGCGGCTGCGCGCGCGCAAGCTCGGCAACATCCGCTCCACCCGGCCCGACCTCGTGGCGACGGGCAACATCGGCTGCATCGCCCAGCTCTCGGGGGATGCGGTGCCGGTGGTGCACACGGTCGAACTGCTCGACTGGATGGCGGGCGGACCCGTGCCCGGCAAGATCACGCAGCTTGTTGAACAGCGCGGGCTTGCGGCCGAGGCCCGAGCCGCGTGAGGATTCCGGCATGGCATCACGCCGTGCCCTGATCGCCGCCCTGGTGCTGCTGCCTGCCTCGGCGCTGGCGCAGCGGCGGCGCGAACTCTCGGTCGATCAGCTCTTCGAGGCGTTGAAGCTCGCACCCACCGACGAGGCCGCGCGCGCTGTCGAGGCGCAGATCTGGCAGGCCTGGCTCCAGCAGGGGAGCCCGGCGGTGCAGCTGCTGATGCGGCGGGGCCTGCGGCACCTGCACGCGCGCGCGCTCGACGACGCGCTCGAGGACTTCGACGCCGTGATCGCGCTCGCCCCCGAGATGGCCGAGGGCTGGAACAAGCGCGCGACCGTCTACTTCCTGCGCGGCGAGCACGACAATGCCGCCCGCGACATCGCCGAGACGCTGGCGCGCGAGCCCCGGCATTTCGGCGCGCTCGCCGGGCTGTCGCAGGTGCACGAGGCGCGCGGCGACCTGGTCGCGGCGCTGCGCGCCTACGAGGCGGCGCTCGCGATCCATCCGCGCCTGCCGGGCGCGGAGGAGCGGCTCAAGGAACTGCGGCGCAAGGCGCTGGGCGAGGGGATCTAGAAATCGTGGAAAGGGTGGGGGGAGGACGCTCCTCCCCCTACACCCCCCGCACTACGAGGCCCCTCCCGTTGGTCGGGGCACGCGGAGGTCTTCCGGTGCCCGGAAGCTCTCGACGATCCGCTCGCGCAGCCACCGCTCCGCCGGGTCGGCATCCGTCGCCCCCCGCCAGGCCAGCAGCACCGCGTTCGGCGGCGCCGGAAACGGCGTCGGATCGATCCTGAGACCGCCATGCGCGGCCAAGGTCCCGGCGACGATGTCGGGCACCGTCGCCAGCATGTCCGTGCCCGCCAGCACCAGCGGCAGCAGCGCGAAATCGGTCAGACCCAGCACCACCCGGCGCGACCGGCCGAGCCGCGCCAGCCCCTCGTCGACGATGCCCGAGAGATCGCCGCGATACGTCACCAGCGCATGCGGGCGGTCGCAATACGCGTCGAGCGTGATCGGCTCCGCGCCCGGATCGGCGCGCAGCACGACGAAATGCCCCTCCGCGAGCCGCCGCCGCTTGGCGTTGGCGGGCAGATCGTCCTCGACATAGCCCACCACCATCGACACGTCGCCCGAGGCGAGCAGATCGGGCGCGGACCGGTAATCCGCCTTGCGGACCGTGAGCGTGCAGTTGGGCGCCTCCCGGCGCAGCACGCAGTTGAGCACCGGCAGCAGCGGGATCGCCGCCTCGTCCGAGCAGCCGATGCGGAAGTGCCGGGCATCGGTGGCCGGATCGAACGGGATCGAGGGCGCGAGCGCGGCCTGCACGGCGGCCAGCGCCGGCGCCACCCGCTCCATGATCTCGAGCGCGCGTGCGGTCGGCTCGAAGGCGCGGCCGGTGCGGATGAACAGCGGATCGCGGAACATCTCGCGCAGGCGGTTCAGCGCGCCCGAGGTCGCGGGCTGGCTGAGATTGAGCCGCTGTCCGGCCTTGGTGACCGAGCGCTCCTCCATCAGCGTGGCGAACACGGTCAGCAGGTTGAGGTCGATCCGGTTCGGGTTCAGCGCGGGCATGGCCGCATCCTGCGCCGATCCGGCCCGGCGCGGAACGGCCGACGCTTCGACCGCAAGTCCGGCGGCGCGCCCCTCCCGGCCCGGGGGCTAGCCAGCGTCCACCCCAGAGAGGAGGATCGCCGCATGCCCCGCGCCGCGCTCAAGCGCACCGGAACGCCACTCGACGATCTCGCGTGGCACGCCGTCGCGACCCGCGACCCGTCCGCGCGCGGGCGATTCGTGATCGGCGTCGTCACCACAGGAATCTACTGCGCGCCGGGCTGTCCGGCGCGGCTGCCGGGACGCGACAACATCCGCCGGTTCGATGACTGGCGCGCGGCCGAGGCGGCCGGGTTCCGCGCCTGCCTGCGCTGCCGGCCCAAGGCGGACGCGGCCGAGCTCACGGCTGCCGCGGTGGTGCGCGACGCGGCCGCCGCCATCGAGGCGGCCGAGGCGCCGCCGCCACTGGAGGCGCTGGCCGCCCGCGCAGGCTACTCGCCGTTCCACTTCCTGCGGTTATTCAAGGTGCAGACCGGGCTGACCCCTCGGGCCTATGCCGAGGCGGTGCGGGCGCGGCGGCTCGCCGAGGCAGTGGCCGAGGGGGCGGGAGTCGCTGAGGCGGCCTTCGCCGCCGGCTATGGCAGCCTGCGCGGTGCCTATGCCGCCGCGGGCGGGATCACGCCTGGCCGGGCGCGCCGGGGTGGCGCCGGCGAGACCATCACCGCCGCCTTCGCCGAGAGCCCGTTCGGCCCGCTGCTGGTGGGCGCCACCGCGCGCGGGGTGTGCTTCCTCGGCTTCGCCGAGCCGCGCGCGGCGCTGCTCGCCGACCTGCGGCGACGATTCCCCAACGCCACGATCGTCGCGGACGACGCTGCGCTGGCGAACCATGTCGCCGCGGTGCTCGGCTTCATCGAGCGGCCGCGCGCCGGGCTCGCGCTGCCGCTCGATCTCCAGGGCACGGCGTTCCAGAAGCGCGTGTGGGATGCGCTGCGGCGCATTCCGCCCGGCGAGACGCGCACCTACAGCGAGGTCGCGGCCGCGCTCGGCCGGCCCGATGCGGTGCGGGCGGTGGCGACGGCGTGCGCGCGCAACCCGGTGTCGCTCGCGGTGCCGTGTCATCGCGTGGTCGGCAAGGATTGGGGGCTGCACGGCTATCGTTGGGGGCTGCCGCGCAAGCGGGCGCTGCTCGAGGCCGAGGCCGGCGGGGGCGATTGAACGTCGGGCTGTTCCTGGCGACGGCGGTGATGTGGGCGGCCGGATGGGTGGCCACGCGCCTTCAGGTCGATGTCGCCCCGGCCGCGCCGGCGGTGGCATGGCGGCTGATCGCGGCGGCGCTGATCCTGCAGACGGTGCTGCGTGCGACCGGGCGGCATCCGGGCACGCGCGCGCGCGACCTGCCGTTCGTGGCGTTGCAGGGGCTGGCGTTGTTCTCGGCCAACAACCTGGTGCTGTACGAGGCGGTGCGGCACATCGCCTCGGGGCTGGTGGCGCTGGTGATGGCGTCGGTCATTCCGCTGAACGCGGTGGGGCTGAGGCTGTTCTACGGTGTGGCGTTCCGGCTCGGGGTGCTGGTGGGCGCGCCGATCGCGGCCGCGGGGCTCGGGCTGGTGTTCCTGCCGGAGTGGGGGACGCTGGCGCAGGCGGGGGCGTGGCGCGGCGTGGTGCTGGGCGCGGTCGGCAGCGTGATCGTGGCAACCGGGAACATGGTGGCCGTGCGCAATGCGCGCGCGGGTCTGCCGACCTTTCCGCTGATCGCGGACGGGCTGGTCTTCGCGGTGCCGCTCGCGGTGGGGGCGTGTCTCGTGCAGGGGGTCGGGATGCCGTTCCCGCGCGATGCCGGCTGGATCGGTGCGTTCGTCTACCAGGTGCTCGGGCTCTCGATCGTCTCGTTCTGGTGCTATTTCACGCTCCAGGCGCGGATCGGGCCGGACCGCGCGGCGTTCGTGCTGGTGCTGGTGCCGGTGATCGCGCTCGGCATCTCGTCCGTCGTGGAGGGGTATGTCTGGACGCGGCCGGCGGTCGCGGGTGTCGCGCTGGTGGCGGCCGGAAACGTGCTGGCGCTGGGATGGAGGCGGTGAATGCCCGTGCACGTGTCGGTGACGCTGCCGGGGGCGCTGCTCGCGTTGTTTCCGGGCGCGGTGCAGCGGGTCGAGGTCGGGGCCGGAACGGTCGGCGAGGCGATGGATGCCTTGGCTGCGCGATCGGCTGTGCGACTCGTATCCCGCCATCCGTTGCCACATCAACGTCTTCGTCGACGGCGAGCGCGCCGCGTTGGACACACCCCTGCACAACGGCGCCGATGCCGCGATCCTGACGGCGATCAGCGGCGGCTGGGCAGCGCGGTCATGGGATGGGGGGTTCGGGGGAAGGGCCTTGCGGCCCTTCCCCCGCGCTTCGGCTGCGCGACGGTCGCGCCGCGCGTGTTGACGTGGAGCCCGTACAGCCACTTCGACGCCGCCATCAGCAGCCGGTTGCGGAACCGCTTGCCGGAGGTGAGGTTGCCGCAGCGCTCGGGCAGGTGGATGTGGCCGATCGGCGCGTCGGAGGGGTTGAGGATGCGCACGCCGTCGAACCCGCCGGTCATGCTCCAGCCGCACCAGAGGTTCCCGTCCACGTCCACCCGGAATCCGTCGGTGGGGGCGGGCGGCTGGCAGGTGTGGAAGGCACGTCTGTTGGTCAGCCGCCCGCCGTCCAGGTCGAACACGTGGATGATGCGGCTCATGGCGCCGGACTCGACGACATGAAGCTTGCTTTCGTCGGGGCTGAAGGCGAGGCCGTCGGGGAGGTTGATGTCGCCGGTGTTGCGAGCAGCGACAGCCCCGCGCCGAGTGCGGCACGGCGTGACACATTGATGACGCTTCCCGCGGATCCGTTCGATCACAGATCAATGCGTATACAAACGAAAGCCGGCGCAAGGCCGGGCTTGGCGGAAGCGCCGCGTCGGGCCATGGTGCGGCGCGGAGAAGGAGGCACGCATGGGTGACATCATCGCCCGCACGCGACGCGGGCCGGCCCGATGACCGGTACGCTCATCCCCGTCGCGTTCTGGTTCCTCCGCCACGGCGAGACGGACTGGAACGCACAGTCCCTCAGCCAGGGCAACGTGGACATCCCGCTGAACGATCGCGGCCTCGCCCAGGCGAAGGCGGCGGCCGAGGCGCTGAGGGGGCGGGGGATCGCCTCGATCGTGCACTCGCCGCTGGGCCGGGCGCGCGACACGGCGGCGATCGTCGCCGCCGCGCTGGGGCTCGACATGGTGCCCGATGACGACCTGCGCGAGGCGGCGTTCGGGGTGAACGAAGGCCAGCCCATGGGCGACTGGTTCGCCGAGTGGGTCGAGGGGCGCTTCACGCCCGAGGGGGGCGAGCCGTTCGCCGCGCTCCGGGCCCGCGCGGTGGCCGGGATCAACCGGGCGCTCGACCGGCCGCCGGCGGTGCTGGTGGTGGCGCACGGGGCGCTGTGGCGCGCGGTCCGCGGCGCGCTGGGGCTGGAGGTGAATGTTCGCACCCCCAACGCCATGCCGCTGTATGTCGAGCCCCCCTCGGATGGCGGGGCGGCCTGGCGGCTCACGCCGCTTGCCGAGGCGGCGCCCCCGGCGTAGAAGGCTGCCGCGCGGCGGGCGAAGCGGTCCGCCGCGCAAGGTATCGGCGCGGGCACCCCTGGAGG
>CALKJX010000098.1 GCA_937995555.1 uncultured Elioraea sp. | reverse complement strand
AAGCGCAGCGGCTGGCTCGGCCAGGGTTCCTGCGCACGCAGCACGGCGGGGGCAAGCAGCAGCGGCAGGATTATGCGGCGGAGGGGCATGCAAGGGCTCCTTGGACCATGCGAACGGCGCCGGAACCTCAGGCGCCAGCGGGCTCGAAGCCTTCCGTGAACAGACGCAGGAAGTTGCCGCCCATCACCTGCGCGGCCTCGGCGGCTGAGAAGCCGCGCGCGAGCAGCCCCTCACCGATCGCCTGGAATTGCGCTGGCGAGGCGAACCAGGCCGGCCAGCCCTCGCCCGGCGGGGCGATCGCGGCGGTCACCGTCTCGCGCGACCAATACCCGTAGCGCCAGTAGTCGCGGATCCACGACGGCTGACCCGGGGCGTAATCGGTGCCGATACCGATATGCGCGATCCCGATCCGGTCGGCGAGCCAGGCGACCATGTCGCAGAAATCCTCGCGGGTGCCGGCCTCCTTCTCGCGCGTCATGTGCGGGTTGGGGCTGAGCCCGACCACGCCTCCGCGTGCCGCGCAGCGCTGCATCGCCTCGACGCTGCGCAGTCGCCCGGCGCCGAAGGTCGGGCTGCCGACATGCTCGCGCGGGTTGGAATGTGTGATCGTCACCGGCCGGGCCGAGAGGTCGATCGCCTCGAGCGTGGTGCGGTCGCCGCAATGGGAGAGGTCGATGACGATCCCCTGCCGGTTCATCTCCGCGATGGCGAGCCGGCCGAAGCGGGAAGAGATGCCACCGTCCCGCTCCTCCCAATAGCCCGAGCCGATGAAGTTCTGCAGGTTGTAGGTGAGCTGCATGATGCAGACGCCGAGGCGGCGGAAGGTGCCGAACAGTTCGATGTCGTGCTCGCAGGGAGCGGTATTCTGAAAACCGAAGACCACCGCGATCCGTCCTTCTGCTGCGATGCGCCGGATCTCCGCCCCGCTCGCCGCGGACGCGGCAAGGTCGGCGTTCGCATCGAGGAAGCGGCGCCAGCGATGCAGGTTGGCGACGGCCTCCCGCATGTTCTCCCAGACGGCAACGGTCACATGGATGCAGCCCACGCCCCCCTGTTGCCAACGCTCGAGAAACCGCCGCTCGGGCGCCGGGATGCAGAGCGCGTCGATCGCGACCTGGTCGGGAAACGGGTCCATGCTGTCCTCCAACCGATGCGCCGTGGCGGCGCCGCCTTCACGCCTCCGGCCCCGCCGCGCGCGCGCCGCTGCGGCGTCCGGATAGCGCCGACCCGAGCGCGAAGAGCCCGAGCCCCGTCAGCGCGATGATCGTGGACGCCGCCATCACCGAGGGGTCGCTGTCGAGCGCAAGCGAGTCCAGCATCGTCTTCGGCACCGTCCCCGCCGTCAGGCCGGAGAGGAAGATCGGCGCCGTCACGTCGTCGATGGAGGTCATGGCGGCGAGGGCTGCGCCCACCGCGATCCCGGGGGCGAGCTGCGGCAACATCACGTGGCGGAAGGCGGCGACCGGCCCGGCGCCGAGCGTGCGGGCCGCCTGGACGAGAAGCAGGTCGCGCCGACGCGTCACCGAGAGTACGGCAAGCACGACGAGGGGCACCGAGAACAGTGCCTGGGCCAGGGCCACACCGAGATGGGTGCCGATCAGCCCGAGCCGGGCGAAGACCGGATAGAGCGCCATGGCGAGCGACATGTGCGGAACGGCAAGCGGCAGGACGAACAGCACCACAAGTGCCTGGCGCAGCCTGGGCCCGGCGATCGTCGCGATGCCATAGGCCGTCAGCGTTCCGATGGCGGTGGCGATGACGGTGCAGAGCAGCGCGATGATCAGGCTGTTGGCGAAGGCGGCGCGCCAGCGCGGCTCGGCGGCGAGATTGGCGTACCAGCGCAGCGAGAACCCCTCCGGCGGGAAGACCAGGAAATCCCCCGCCGTGACCGAGACGCTGGCTCCCACCAGGATCGGCGCCACCGCATAGACCACGACGAGGACCAGGAACATCCCCGCGATGACGCCGAGGGCGAGGCGGCCCGGTGCCATCACTGCCGCTCCACCTCGCCGATGCGCGCCAGCGGCACGTAGATGGCGGCGCCGATGACGCAGATGACGATCACCGTGATGGACAGCGCTGAGCCGATCCCCCACCGGCCGAGACCGAGCGTCAGGTCACGCAGGATCATCACCACCGTTGTCTGCTGCGCGCCCCCGAGCACGGCCGGGACTACGAAGAAGCCGAGCGAATAGACGAAGGTCATCATCATTCCGGCCAGAACGCCGGGCATGGTCGCGGGCAGGAAGACGAGGGCGAAGGCGCGGAAGGGGCCCGCGCCCAGGGTGCGCGCCGCCGGCACCAGCCGCTCCGGCACCCGCGCCATCGCCGCCACCAGCGTCAGCACCATGAAGGGCAGCATCACATGCGTCATGCCGATCAGCACGCCGCGCTGGTTGTAGAGCATCTCGATCGGCGCGAGAGGTCGAAGGCTGCCATCAACACGCGGTTCACAAGCCCGCGGTCGCCGAGCAGCACGATCCAGGAGAAGGCTCGCGGCATCGTGCCCACCGCGTAGGAGAACAAAACCGCCCCCAGCACGATCGGCCGCCAGGGCGTGCCCAGCGCATGGATCGCGTAGGCGACCGGATAGCCGACCAGCAGGCACAGCATGGTGGTGCCGAGCGCCGAGACGGCGGTGTTGGTGATGACGCGCAGGTAGATCGGTTCGGAGAGCACGGTCGCGTAGTGGCCCGGTGCGCCGGGCCGCGTCTCGAGGCTGAGCACGACGAGATTCGCGACCGGCCAGACGAAGAGCACGCCGAGTGCGAGCAACCCGGGCAGCAGCCAGACGAGGCTCGCCCCGCCGGCGAGCAGGTCGCGCCGGCGGGGCGCAGGGGGCGCGCTCATGCTGCGCCCCGGTCCTCTGGCACGACGACGAGATGCTCCGCGGCGATTTCGGCGCAGAGCTCGCCCTCGGTTCGTGGCGCATGGCCCGCGCGCTTGTCGAGCAGAGTGAGCGCGAGTCCGCTGGCGCGGCAGGTGGCGTGGTAGATCGTCTCCGCGCCGTTGTAGAGCGCCTGCGACACGGCGGCTCTGACCTGCGGTCGCGAACCAGCCGGCGGCGCCTCGACCAGCAGCAGATGCTCCGGGCGCACCACGGCGAGCCCGCGCGCGCCCGCGCCGAGCGCGACATTGGCCGCCGGGACGGCGAGCACCCCCCAGGGCGATTCGAACAGACATGTTTCCGCGCGCCGTTCGCGCAGCGTCACCGGCAGCAGATTCGCCTGGCCGAGGAACTCGGCGATGAAGCGGGACCGCGGCCGGGCGTAGAGCGCGCGCGGCGTGTCCACGTCGACGATGCGCCCCTCGTCCATCACCGCGATCCGATCGGACATGGCCAGCGCCTCGGACTGGTCATGCGTGACGTAGAGCACGGTGACGCCGAGGCGCGCATGGAGCGCCTTGATCTCGCCCTTTGTCTGCTCGCGCAGGTTTTTGTCGAGCGCCGAGAGCGGCTCGTCGAGCAGCAGGATGCGCGGCTCGAAGACGATGGCGCGCGCGATCGCCACCCGCTGCTGCTGCCCGCCCGAGAGCTGGGCGGAACGCCGCCCGAGCAGATGGCCAAGGCCGAGCATCTCCGCCACCGCGGCGATGCGCCGCCGCCGCGCCTCGCCGCCGATGCCGCGCATGCGCAGGGGGAAGCCTATGTTCTCCTCGACCGTCATGGTCGGGAACAGCGCGTAGTCCTGGAACACCATGCCGATGCCGCGCCGTTCGGGCGGCAGCGCCGTCGCATCCGCGCCAGCGAGCAGGATGCGCCCGGCGCTTGCCCTTTCGAGACCGGCGATCAGCCGCAGCAGCGTCGACTTGCCGCTGCCCGAGGCACCGAGCAGCGAGACGAACTCCCCTGCCGCCACCGAGAGCGTCGCCTCGCGCAGGGCGGCGACCTGGCCGTAGAGCCGGCGCAGGGCCTGCACCTCGATCGTCGCACCGCGCGGCCCGCCCGCCTCCGTCGCCGCCGTGCTGGCGGCGGCTACAGGATCAGAGAACGCGCCAGGCGTCATACCGCTCCTGCAGGCGCGTCTGGTTCGCGAGGTAGTAGTCGCGCCTGAGGTTGACCATTCGGCCGAGATTCCCGGCGGCCGTCTGCGCGCGTTCCTGTTCCGACATCGCCGCCGCGACGGACTCCACCACCGGGGTCGTCGGCCATTCGCGCACGAAGGTCAGGAGAGCCTGATCCTGGAAGAACTGGTCGAGATACGCATGCGCCGCCCGCGCATGTGGCGAGCCCTTGGCGATGCCGACCGAGGGGCTGAAGTAGAAGCCGCCCTGCCAGATCACGTCGATCGGCCGCCCGGCGGCCTTCTGCGCGATGAAGTCGGCGCTCCAGGAGAACGTCATGACGAGATCGCCCTGGTAGAGCATCTGCCGCATCGGCTGGGCCGCCGCGGTCGGATGGAACAGGCGGATATGCGGTCGGATCTGCGCCAGCTTGCGGAAGGCCCGTTCCTCGTCGAGCGGATAGAGCGAATCGGGAGCAACGCCGTCTGCCATCAGCGCCGCCTCCAGCACTCCCATCACATTGGTGCCGAGCGAGCGCGGCCCCGGGAAGCGCCGCACATCCCAGAAATCCGCCCAGGATTCGGGGCGCGTCGGCCAGCGGTCGGTGCGGTAGCCGACCTGGTAGGTGGTGACATAGGGGCTGACGCCGAACTCCTGCCGCGCGCTGGGCAGCGCCCGAGGCGCATTCGGCAGCAGCGCCGGGTCCAGCCGCTCGAGCAGCCCCATCGCCCCGGCCCGTGCCGGCTCGATCTCGTCTGAGAACCAGACGAGATCGAAGTTCTCGGGGTTGTTGTTCTGCATCGCCGTCACGAAGCGGCCGTAGTTGAAGGGCGTGATGTCGTTCACCGGGATGCCGGTGCGCGCCGTGAAGGGGTCGGAGAAGGCGCGGCGGACGCCGGCACCGAAACGCCCACCCCAGGTGAGGAAGTTGATGGGCCGCGTCTGCGCCAGCGCGCCGCCGCCGATGAGCGGCGCGGCCAACAGGGTAGCGCCCCGAAAAAGGCTGCGCCGCGCGAGCGCCCTGGGCGAGGCAACGGACGAGGTAAAGGCCATAGAGATCACGCTCCCAGACATCCGTCCTGTAGCCTGCCCGAGCGCGCTGGCCGTTGGAAGACGAAGTTTCTCGACATATGCTTCGAAAAACTCGAACCTTCTGGACAGATCACGTTGCGGCCGTCATGAACCTAACCTTCCTGCAGACCTTCCTCACCGTCCTTGAGACCGGCAATCTGAACAAGGCGGCGGAGCGGCTCAACGTCACGCAATCGACGGTCACGGCGCGTCTCGATGCGCTGGAGGAGAGCCTCGGCTGCCAACTGCTGCTGCGCTCACGGAAGGGCGCGCGCATGACGCGCGCCGGGTTCGAACTGCGCCCGCATGCCGAACTGCTCGTGCATGGCTGGGCGCAGGCGCGCAAGGCGATCAATCTGCCCCAGGGCTATTCCGGCCTGTTCAGCTTCGCCTGCGAGTTCGATCTCTGGCACGAAGCCGGGCGGCGATGGCTCTACGCGGTCCGGGCGGCCCATCCGCGGCTGGCGATGGAGGCGCGGCCCGGCCGGCGGACGGAGATCGCCGCCTGGCTCGGCACCGGCATCACCGATGCGGCGATGACGCATGAGCCGATCTCAGCCCCCGGCCTCGCCTCGCGCCTCTGCCTGCGGCAGGAGATCGTGCAGGTGACCACGCGCGGAGGCCGGGGCGGGGCCTCCGATCCGGACTACGTCTATGTGGACCTCGGCACCGATTTCCGCCGCCAGCACGCCTCGGCCTTCCCCAATGCCAAGACCGCCAGCCTCACCTTCTCGGTCAGCGCCTGGGCGCTCGAGCACATCCTGGCCCATGGCGGCTCGGCCTATCTGCCGCGGGACATGGCGGAACCGCACCTCGCCACGGGCGCGCTCAGGCTCGTCGAGGGCGCGCCGGTCTTCGTCCGCGCGCTCTACCTCGTGTGGCGCGAGGTGGGCGAAGTGCTCTTCCCCTGGCTCAAGGAGGAGGAGGAGGTGAAGCGGATCTGACGCCCGCCCAGCAGGGACCTGCCGCCGCACTCACGCCGCCGCCGGCCGCGAGAAATGCGGCATCACCTCCTCGGCGATGCGCTGGATCGTCTCCATCGTCTCGGCGTGGGAGGAGCCGAAGTTGAGCACCAGGCTCGCGCGGTCCACGCCGGCCTCGGCGAAGACGGCGAGACGGTCCACCATCTCGGGCGCCGAGCAGACCAGGATGTTCTCGGCAAGTTCCTCGATGCTCTGGTTGCGCGGGAGCGATACCGCCATGCCCCGCTCCAGTCGGCTCGGACCCGTGTAGAGATTGTCGAGCTGGCCGTAATGGTGCTGCGCCTGTTCGAGCTTTGCTCGCCGGTGCGACGCGGAGGTGGTCACGAAGGCGGCGCGCGAAGCCTGCAGGATCAACCCCCGTCCGGCCTCGCCCATCTCCTCGCGGGCACGGCGGAAGGCATCCACCTGAGCGCGGAACTGCGCGGCATCGCCAGTCAGCGGCGTGGTCAGGATGCTGAATCCCTTGCGCGCGCATTGGTAGATGCCCTCGGGATTCATCACCGCCATCATCATTCGCGGTCCGCCTGGGCGCGTCGGCCGCGGCATCACCGTCAGCGGCCCGAAGCGGTAATGTGCGCCCTCCCATGACACCTCCTCGCGCGCGAGCAGCGCCCGCAGCACCTCGACCGACTCGTCAAAACGCGCGCGCGAATCCTCCATCGAGAGGCCGAGTCGGTCCATCTCGTAGCGGTAGCCGCCGCGGCCCACTCCGAGCACGAGGCGCCCACCGGTCAGTATGTCGGCCATCACAACTTCGCCGGCATAGATGCGCATGTCGTGGAAATTCAGCACCGCAACCGAGGTGATGATGTCCACATGGCGCGTCTCGGCGGCAATCTTCACCGCCGTCATCAGCGGCGCCGGGTTGAGACCGACATTCAAGAAGTGATGCTCCGAGACCGAGACGGAGCGGAAGCCGAGCCGGTCGGCCAACCGCGCCTGCTCCAGCAGATCACCAAAGAAGCGGGCGCCACCATAGTCGTGGCCCGGATAGTTCATCGAGAAATGCAGGTTGAACTCCATCGCACCCTCCGCCACCGCCCTGGAGCAGGTTCCGATCGGCGAGACGCAGCCGGTCGGGAAGTCTCGCCCCAGTAGGCTAGTTCCTAGAACCGCTTATGCCCGTTCGGTGCAGCGCGCTGTGGTTCAGCCCGAATGGCGCCACTCAAGCCTTCCGCGCCGGCCGCAGGGCGGTCGAAGCCGCCCTCGTAATGCAGCAGCGGCTGCCCCTCGGCCAATGCCACGCGCAGCACCTCGCCGATCAGGATCACGTGCGTACAGTGATCCATCGCGTGCACGAGCCGGCAGGCGAAGGCGCCTCCCTTGGCCAGCCCCGGGGCAAGGCCCGGAAAGGGCGCGAGCGCGATGCCCGCGAAGCGGTCCGGACGCGCCGCATCGTCGGCGCCGGCAAAAATGCGCGCGATCAGCTCTCGCCCCGCGGCCAGGCGGCTCAAGGTAAAAATGCCGTTGGCCCGCACCGCCGCCGCGATGCGGCTCTCGCCGCGCAGGCAGACAAGCAGGGTCGGCGGATCCGCCGAGACCGAAGCGAATGCTGTCACGGTCGCGCCGTGCCGCCCGGCCGGCCCGTCTGTCGTGCAGACCATAACGCTGTGCGCGACCTGTCGCATCGCGCGGAGGAAGCCACCACGCAGGACGTCCCGCTCAAACCCTGCGCCGTTGAATGTATCGTCCCGCAAAGCCGCCAAGGTCATCGCGCCGCCTCCTGCCTCGCGAACGGCTTCTGCCCCGCCCGCGCCGCGACCATCGCAGCTCCCCGAAAATGAAGAAACCGGAACTTTCTGAAGATATGGTGCTTATAAGCCGAATTTTGTGTCGGGGTGGATTTTTCGGATTCGGCAGCCTGCCCGCGGCGCGCCGGATCATCGAAGCATGGAGAAGCCACTACAACACATACAACACAGCCCGCCCACACACGAGCCTGAACGGGCTTACCCCAGGAGACCTCTGCGAAACGCCTTGCTGAGCGAGCGATGTGCTGATTCGCTGTCGTCGTGATGGGGCATGACGAGGCGGCGATGGGTCTGCGTCGGATTGGACAGTCGAGTCTGGCGGAGGCGCTGCTGCCGGCGGGTGCCGGCTCCAATCGTCGGCTGGAGCGCATCGCCGGCCTGATCGACTGGACGCCGAT
>CALKJX010000097.1 GCA_937995555.1 uncultured Elioraea sp. | reverse complement strand
CGCCTTCATCGTCTCGCGCCTGCTCCAGGCCATTCCCGTGATGCTGACGGTCAGCCTCATCAGCTTCGCCATGTTCGCCTATGTCGGCGATCCGGTGACGATCATGCTCGGCCAGGACTACACCGAGGCGCAGCGCGAGGCGCTGGTGCGTGAGTTGGGCCTCGACCAGCCTTTCTTCATCCAGTTCATCGAGTTCCTGCACAACGCGGTGCAGTTCGAGTTCGGCCTCTCCTACCGGCTCGCCCGCCCGGTCTCCGACCTGATCCTGGAGCGGATGCCGGCGACGCTGGAGCTCTCCTTCACGGCCGCCTTCCTCGCCCTCGCGATCGGCGTGCCGATGGGCGTGTACACCGGGCTCTACCGCGACTCCTGGCTCAGCCGCCTCTTCCTGACGATCTCGCTGATCGGCGTCTCGCTGCCGACCTTCCTGATCGGCATCCTGCTGATCCTCGTCTTCGCCGTCATCCTCGGCGTGTTGCCCTCCTTCGGCCGCGGCGAGACCGTGGCAATCGGCTGGTGGACAACAGGGTTCCTGACCGTCTCCGGCCTGCGCGCGCTGATCCTGCCCTCGATCACGCTCGGCCTGTTCCAGATGACGCTGATCATGCGCCTCGTGCGCAGCGAGATGCTGGAGGTGCTGCGCACCGACTACATCAAGTTCGCCCGCGCGCGCGGGCTCTCGAACCGCGCCGTGCATTTCGGCCACGCGCTGAAGAACACGCTCGTGCCCGTCATCACCATCACCGGGTTGCAGCTCGGCGCCATCATCGCCTTCGCGATCGTCACCGAGACCGTGTTCCAGTGGCCGGGCATGGGGCTGCTGTTCATCCAGGCGGTGGCGAATGCCGACATCCCGATCATGGCCGCCTATCTGCTGCTGATCGCGCTCTTGTTCGTCGTCATCAACCTGATCGTCGATCTGCTCTACTACGCGGTCGACCCGCGGCTGCGCGGCGGGCTGCGGGCGGCCGGAGGGCGCTGAGACGATGGCCGCCTTCGCCCCGGCCCGTGGCCTCTCGCGCGTGTTCGACTCCGATCTCTGGTGGTCGTTCACGCGCTCGCCCGTCGTCGTCGTCTCGGCGGTGGTCGCGCTGACGATGATCCTCTCGGCGCTGGCCGCACCCTGGCTGGCGCCGCACGATCCGTTCAACCTCGCCACGCTTGATCTGCTCGACGCCTTCACCCCGCCGGTCTGGCTCGAGGAGGGGAACTGGCGCTTCCTGCTCGGCACCGACGATCAGGGGCGCGACGTGCTCTCCACCATCATGCATGGCGCGCGCATCAGCCTGTTCGTCGGCTTCGCCTCCGTGCTGTTCTCGATGACGCTCGGGATCTCGCTCGGCCTGCTCGCCGGCTATCTCGGCGGCACCACCGACGCGGTGCTGATGCGCATCGCCGACATCCAGCTCACCTTCCCCTCGATCCTGGTCGCGCTGCTGATCGACGGCCTGGTGCGGGCGATGCTGCCGCGCGAGCTGCACGACCAGATCGCGCTCTGGGTGGTGATCTTCGCGATCGGCATCTCCAACTGGGTGCAGTTCGCGCGCACCGTGCGCGGCTCGACGCTGGTGGAGAAGAACAAGGAGTACGTGATGGCCGCGCGCGTGATCGGCCTCTCGCCGGTGCGCATCATGGTCAGCCACGTGCTGCCGAACGTGATGGGGCCGGTGCTGGTGATCGCGACCCTCAATCTCGGCTTCGCCATCCTCGCCGAGGCCACGCTGTCCTTCCTCGGCGTCGGCGTGCCGCCGACCCAGCCTTCGCTCGGCACGCTGATCCGTATCGGCAACGACTTCCTGTTCTCGGGCGAGTGGTGGATCACCGTGTTCCCCGGCATCACGCTGGCGGTGATGGTGCTGTCGGTGAACCTGCTGGGCGACTGGCTGCGCGACGCCCTGAACCCGAAGCTGCGCTGAGGCCCGCGCGATGCCCCTGCTCGAGGTGAAGAACCTTCGCGTCGAGTTCCCGACGCGCCGCGGCACGCTGGTCGCGGTCGATGACGTCTCGTTCCACATCGACGAGGGCGAGGTGCTCGGCGTGGTCGGCGAGTCGGGTGCGGGCAAGTCGATCACGGGCGTGTCGATCATCCGCCTGATCGAGCCGCCGGGACGGATCGCCGGCGGCCAGGTGCTGCTGAACGGGCGGCGCATCGACAACATCCCGCTCGAGGAGATGCGCCGTGTGCGCGGCAAGGAGATCGGCGCGATCTTCCAGGATCCGCTGACCACGCTGAACCCGCTCTACACGATCGGCCATCAGCTCGTTGAGACGATGCAGACCCATCTCGGCATCGGCGACAGGGAGGCGCGCGCGCGTGCGGTCCGCTGGCTGGAGGATGTCGGCATTCCCGGCGCGGCGCAGCGGATCGACGCCTATCCGCACCAGTTCTCAGGCGGGATGCGCCAGCGCGTGGTGATCGCGCTCGCCCTCTGCGCCGAACCCCGCCTGGTGATCGCCGACGAGCCGACCACCGCGCTCGACGTCTCGATCCAGGCGCAGGTGATCGCGCTGCTCAAGCGGCTCTGCCGCGAGCACGGCACGGCGATCATGCTGGTGACGCACGACATGGGCGTGATCGCCGAGACGGCCGACCGGGTCGCGGTGATGTATGCCGGCCGCATCGCCGAGATCGGCCCGGTGCGCGAGGTGGTGAAACACGCGCGCCACCCCTACACGGACGGGCTGATGGGCTCGATCCCGTCGCTCACGCACAAGGTCGAGCGGCTGACGCAGATCGAGGGGTCGATGCCGCGCCTGACCGACATTCCGCGCGGCTGCGCCTTCAACCCGCGCTGCCCGAAGGTGTTCGACCGCTGCCGTGTCGATCGGCCGGACCTGATGAAGACCGACGGGCCCAACCTCGCCGCGTGCTGGCTGCACGCCGCGCCCGGCCGCGACGAGGCGCTCGGCCATGCCGCCTGACGCGACCGCGATGGTGCAGGCGAAGGCCCTGGTCGAGGTCGAGGACCTCGCGCGCGACTTCGATGTCTCCAAGCCCTGGCTGTTCCGCGTGCTCCAGGGCGAGCGCAAGCGCATCCTGAAGGCGGTCGCTGGCGTGTCGTTCGACATCCCCAAGGGCACGACGCTGTCGCTGGTGGGCGAATCCGGCTGCGGCAAGACGACGGTCGCGCGGCTGGTCGTCGGACTCTATCCGCCGAGCCGCGGGCGCATCCGCTTCGACGGCGTCGACATGGCGAGCCTGACCTCGCGCGCCGTCGCGGCACCGGTGCGCAAGCGCATCCAGATGATCTTCCAGGACCCGTATGCCTCGCTCAATCCGCGCTGGCGCGTGCGCGACATCATCGCCGAGCCGATTCGCGCCTTCGGGCTGATCCGCGGTCGCGCCGCGATCGAGGCCCGAGTCGGCGAGCTGCTGAGCCAGGTGAAGCTGAGCCCCAAGGACGGCGAGAAGTATCCGCACGAGTTCTCCGGCGGCCAGCGCCAGCGCATCTCCATCGCGCGCGCGCTGTCCTCCACGCCCGAGTTCCTGGTGTGCGACGAGCCGACCAGCGCGCTCGACGTCTCGGTACAGGCGCAGATCCTGAACCTGATGAAGGATCTCCAGCGCGAGCTCGGGCTGACCTATCTGTTCATCAGCCACAATCTCGCGGTGGTGCGGCACATGTCGGACCGCATCGGCGTGATGTATCTGGGCCGGATCGTCGAGCTCGCGCCGGGCGAGACGCTGTTCGCTCGGGCGCGGCACCCCTACACGCGGATGCTGCTCGACGCGATTCCCGACCTCGAAATGACCGGACGCGCGCGCACGCCGGTGGGCGGCGAGGTGCCGAGCCCGATCGACCCGCCGCCCGGCTGCGCCTTCCACCCGCGCTGTCCGCTCGCGAATGCGCGCTGCAAGGCGGAGGTGCCCGCGTTGCGAGCCGTCGCCGACGCGCAGGTGGCGTGTCACGCGGTGGAGGAAGGAAGAACCTGAGCGTGGGGGGGCCATTGGCCCCCCACACCCCCTATCCAGGGGCCCCCTCCGGTTGGTCGGTGGCCGCGGCGCGCTCCGGACGCACTGACGCGGCGTTGCCGCGATGGTCGCGAGCCTGCCCCTCGGCGGCCTCGCGGATCGTGCGCTCCGCCACGACCCCGTGCCGATGGTCCTGCCGGCGCAGGGGTTCGCCGCCCTCGAAACCGGCCTTGCCCAGCGCGCCCGCGACGGCCAGGCGTTCCTGAAGACCCTGAAGGGGCTGCAACGCATCGACGTGCTGCTGCGGCGGGTCGAAGGACGGCTGGCCGATCCGCTCGAACTCGCGCCCGACAGCACGCCCGGTGTCGCCGGCCTGCTCGATGCGATGCGCGCGGGCGGCGTGCGCGTGGTCAAGGATGCCGGCAGCCACCTCGCCGGGGCGCCTGCGCTGGCCGCCTTCCTGCCCGCCCTCGCCGCGCGCCTCGGCGACGCGGCGGTTACGCTCGGGCTTCGGCAGCGCATCGCGGCCCTCCAGGAAGCGCGGCACCTTGAAACGCGCGAGCCCGCGCGCGCAGTGGGCGAAGACCTGCTCCGCCGGCAGATCCGCCGGCGTCGGGCCCGGCTGCAGTACCAGGCAGGCCTTGACCTCCTGGCCGCGATCGCCGTCGGGCACGGGGATGACGGCGGCTTCCGCGACCGCGTCGAGCTGGAGCAGCACCGCCTCGACCTCGCGCGCGGCGATGTTCTCGCCCGACCGGCGGATCATGTCCTTCACCCGGCCGACGATGACGTGGAAGCCGTGGGCGTCGCGGCGGAACAGGTCGCCCGTACGGAACCAGCCGCCGTCGCGGAAGGTCTCCGCGGTCGCCTCCGGCTTGTTCCAGTAGCCCCTGAGGATGCCGGGGCCGCGCATCCAGAGCTCGCCGACCGCGTCGGGGCCGAGCGCGCGCCCCTGCTCGTCGCGGATCGAGGCCTCGCGGAACGGCGCGGGCAGGCCGCAACCGACAAGGACGCGCATCGTCTGCTGAGCGAGCGGGCCGATCAGCTGAAGGCGAAGTACGGCGTCGGTCCGAGCACCGCCGCAGCACCGGCCGAACGCGTCGCCGTCATGCCCGGTCATGGCGAGATCGCGGCGATGTCGCAGGAGGACGCCAAGCGCAACAATCTGGACGTCGAGACGCGAGCGGGGCCGATGCTTGAGCTCGCGCGGCTGCTGCCCGAGTTCGCCGAGGCGGAAACGAAGGTGGCCGTGCGCGCGATGACCACCAAGCTCAAGGCCGAGCCATCGCCGGCGCAGGCGTTGATCCTCGAGAACCTGATCAACAACCTGGTGTCACAGGGCGAGCTGGATGTTGACGGCCAGAAGCTCTTCACCGAGGCGCTGGCCGCGCTCGAAGCCGCCGACAAGGCGCGGCAGGGAGGGCGGTCATGACCCTCTGGACCCGCCTCTACGAACACAACGACTACCGCGGGCGCTCGACCTTCGCGAGCCTGTCGTCGTCACCGGCGTCGAACACCTACCTGCAGATCGACAAGTCCTGGCTCGACGCCCAGAACCTCCACGACCGCATCTCCTCCCTCCAATTCGGCGCCAGCAGCTTCGAGAAGGGCGGTCACCTCATCCTGTTCCAGCACGCCGGATACAAAGGCCGCTACGCGCGGTTCGCAGCCACGCCCGGCGCGACCGTCTCGCGGCCGAACCTGACGGCGCAGTCGTTCAACGACATCACCTCGTCCGTGCTCCTCGTGCGCAAGCACACGCGCGAGATGCCGCCGATGGCCCTCGGGGGGATGGGCACGCCGACGCTGCGTGAGCAGATCGCCGTCGAGGTCGCGGCCACGCCGAACATCTCGATGCGTGGCACCCCGGTGATCTCGTGGGACATGTGGCCGAGCTTCGCGCCGAGCCAGAAGTTCGTCTATGTCGCGATCCCCGTCGTCGTCGATGTGCCGAACTGGTTCGACTACGACGCCGAGATCCGCCTCTGGATCTATCTCTATGTCGACGCGGCCGGGAAGGTGCGCGGCCATGTCAGCCACTACGGCGCGTGGGTCGAAGGCGGGATCCTGACCGGCAAGATCCTCGATCGGCTGATGAGCGAGATCCCCGGCGCGATCAGCTCGATCAACGCGCGCATCGCAAGCGCGCTGTCGCTGGTCTCCGCCTTCACCTTCGTCGGTCTCTACTACCTGCCAGGCACTGTCGCGGCGACGGGCAATACCAACGATGACGTCTCGCTGGTGCTGGTCAAGGAGTGGTAGCGGCCGGCACCACGATCCGCCAGGCATCGCAGGGGCGGACGCGGGCATCCCGCGTCCGCCAAAGGCGCGATCACAGCGCGGCGAGGATCGCCTCGCCCTTGCTGACCTCGAACCCGCCCGGTGCCTCGACGGCGAGATGCGTCACCAGGCCGTCCTTCGCCACGAGCGCGAAACGCTGCGAGCGGATGCCGAGCCCGCGCGCGGTCAGATCGAGCTCCAGACCGAGCGCGCGGGTCAGCACGCCCGAGCCGTCCGCCAGCATGACGATCCGGTCGCCCACGTCCTGGCTCTTGGCCCAGGCATCCATCACGAACACGTCGTTCACCGCCATGCAGGCGATGGTGTCCACGCCCTTGGCCTTGAGCGCGTCGTGGTTCGCCAGGAAGGACGGCAGGTGCTTGGCCGAGCAGGTCGGCGTGAAGGCGCCGGGCACCGCGAACAGCACCACCGTCTTGCCCTTGAAGATGTCGTCCGTGCTGACCTCGCGCGGCCCCTCTGTGGTGGCCTGCATCAGCTTCACGGACGGAATGGTGTCGCCAACCTTGATCGTCATCGTACGGGCTCTCCCCTGGATACTGGCGCGAGCCCTATAGCCTGTCCGGAGCGATCCGTCAGCGGGCCGCCTGGGCGGCCGCGCCACCGGCGCGCAGGAAGGCATCCAGCACGACGGATTCGGTGAGCAGCTCCGGCAGCGCGATGCCCTGCGGCGCCGCCGGGCCATAGACCGCGTTGAACGGAATGCCGACGCGCCCGTGCCGGGCGAGATAGGCCGCGATCGCGGGATCAGGCCGGGTCCAGTCGCCGCGCATCACGCCGACCGCGCCGGAGCGCAGCCGTTCGCCGACCGCGCCGCGGTCCAGCACCAGGGTCTTGTTCACCTGGCAGGTGACGCACCAATCGGCGGTGATGTCGACCAGCAGGGTCTCGCCGCCGCGCGCGCGCCGCACCGCCTCCTCGGCCGAGAAGGCGAGGGCGGCGGTGCTGCCGTTGGCGGCGATCACGGGCGGCGGCGACGTGACGCCGGGCAGGATCGCCGCGCCGAGCGCGAGCGCCGCCGCCGCCGGCAGCGCGATGCGTCGGCCGCGCGCCAGCCACAGCACGACGCCGGCGGCAGCAAGCGCCGCCGCCGTGACCAGTGCCGCCTCCTGCCCGACCTGCTTGGCCAGCACGGTGAGCAGCCAGACACAGGTGCCCGCGAGCAGCACGCCCATCACCGCGCGCAGCCGGATCATCCAGGCGCCCGGTCGCGGCAGCAGGCCGGCGAGCCGCGGCGCCGCCGCGAGCGCAAGCCACGGCGCCGCGAGCCCGATCCCGAGCGCCGCGAACACCGCGAGAATCTCGCCGGTGCCGCGTGTGAGCGCCCAAGCGGCGGCCGTGCCGACGAAGGGCGCCGAGCAGGGCGTGGCCAGCAGGGTCGCCAGCGCGCCTGTCGCGAGGTCGCCGCCGAGGCCACGCCGTGGTGCCGCCTCGGCGAGCCCGCCCGCCCAGCGCGGCGCGCCGATCGTGAAGAGGCCACACAGATTGAACGCGAACAGCCCTGTCAGCGCCGCCATGAAGGCGAGGAACAGCGGCTGCTGGAACTGCACGCCCCAGCCGATCGCGCCGCTGGCGGCCCGCACGGCGGCGAGCGCGGCCCCAAGGGCGAGCATCGACAGCACCACCCCGGCAGCGGTGGCAAGCAGCGACAGCCGTGCCGCTGCCGGGCGCGCGCCCGCGAGCCCGGCCAGCCCGGTCACCTTCATCGCCAGCACCGGCAGCACGCAGGGCATGAGGTTCAGGATCAGTCCGCCAAGCAGCGCGATCAGCAGCACGGCGCCGAGCGTGCGCGCCGCCGCCGTCGCCGTCGCCGAGCCCTCGATCGCGAGTGTGCCGTCCACCAGCGTCGCGGTCAGCGGAGTGCCGGGCGGCAGGGCGACGCCCGGGAACACGAACCGCGCCTCGCGGCCGCCATCGCCGAGCGCGATCCGCGGCGCCGGCAGGTCGGACAGCGCCGCCGTCTCGACGAACAGATCGGGAGCGGCGAAGGGAAGGTCGGCCCGCGCCGTGACCGCAAGCGCGCCGTTGCCCGTCTCGGCGGCGAGCGTGACCCGGGCGGTGGTGGCCGGAACGGGCACCCGTCCGGCGAAGCGATCGATCAGATGGCCGGCGGACGAGGGCTCGGGCGGGCCGGCGCCGAGATCGAGCGCGACCCGCGCGCTCCCGGGAATGCAGATGTCGCGGCAGACCAGGTACTCGACATCGGCACGCAGAAGGGCGGCCACGCCGGGCTCGGCGAGGCGCGCCTCTATCGGCAGCACCACCTCGTCGGCATAGCCGAAGCTTTGCAGGCCGAACAGCTCGAAGCGTTTCGGTGCCGGCCACCGCAACACCGCCCCGGCCAGGTTGGTCGAGTCCGTCCAGGTCAGCGCCGGCGGCAGGCCCGCGGTACCCGGGCTGCGCCAGTAGATCTTCCATCCCGGCTCGAGCCGCACATGCAATCCGAGCCGCAGCGTCTCCTGACCGGGCCCGACCGCGCGCGTTGCCGCCACCAGCCGGAGATCGGCCTTCTCCGCGCGCACCCACTCGCCGACGCCCGAGGCGTCGGCCGTGTCGACGGCACAGCTGGACAGCCCCGCGACCAGGGCGGCCGCGGCGAGACGGGTGCGCGCGCGCATGGCGATCTCCGGTCCGGACCGTGGCGCGCCGGCCGGGCCCGTGCAAGGCCGCTGCCGGGCTCTCGCGCCGGATTGACCGCGGGATGCGCGGATCGGCAATACGCTTGTCGTCCGCGGCCCGGGCGCCAACATGCTAGGCTGTGTCATGGCCAAGCTGGACGACATCACGGACGGAACGGATGAGGGCGGCTGGTTGACCGGTCAGCTCCTGATCGCCATGCCCGCCATGCGCGACCCCCGGTTCGCGCAGACGGTGGTCTACATCTGCGCGCACTCCGCGGAGGGCGCTATGGGGATCGTCATCAACAAGCCGCTCGAGGGGCTGACTTTCGAGGCGCTGTTGCGCCAGCTCGGCATCGAGCCGACGCCGCCGAGCCGGGTGATCCGGATGCACGCGGGCGGGCCGGTCGAGACGGGGCGCGGCTTCGTGCTGCATACGACCGACTGGGTGCAGGAAGGCTCGTTGCAGGTGGATCAGGGCTTCGCGCTGACCGCCAGCATCGACGTGCTGAAGGAGATCGCCCGCGGCGGCGGCCCGCGCGAGGGCATCCTTGCCCTCGGCTATGCCGGCTGGGGGCCCGGCCAGCTCGACGAGGAGATCCAGCAGAATGCTTGGCTGTCGGTGCCGGCGGACGAGCGGCTGGTGTTCGGCGCCGATCTCGCCGCAAAGTGGCGCGAGGCGCTGGCGTCGCTGAAGATCGACCCGCTGCTGTTGTCGGGTTCGGCCGGGCGGGCGTAGGACGTCAGATCAGCTTCGCGCGCCGCCCCGCGAGCAGCAGCGCCTGGCAGGCAAGCGCAGAGGCCAGCATCGACGCCGCGGTTGCGACCCCCGAGCCGGTCTCGGTCATGCCGACCAGCACCGTCATCACCGCGCCGAACGCCATCTGGATCGCGCCCGAGAGCCCCGAGGCGGTGCCCGCGAGCTTCGGCCGCACGCTCACCGCGCCGGCCATCGCGTTCGCCTGCGCCACGCCATTGCCGAGCGCCATCAGCATCGGCGGGCCGAACACGACGCCGAGCGAGAGCGGCAGCGCCAGTACGGAGGCGAGCGACAGCGCGGCACCGAGGAAGGTGACGGCCGTGCCGGCGAGCAGCAGCCGCGCCACGCCGAAGCGCTGCGCCAGCCGCGCGGTGACGAAGTTCCCGCCCGCATAGGCGAGCGAGAGCACGATGAAGGCGACGCCGTAGGCGGTGGGGGGCAGGCCGAGCCCGTTCACCACCACGAAGGGAGCGCCGGCGAGGAACGAGAAGAACACGCCCGAGGAGGTGGCGAAGCTGCCGGCGAACACCGCGAAGGCCGGGCGGCGCAGCAGCGCGAGATGGGCGCGCAGGAACCCGGCGATCCCGGGCAGGCGCTGCGGCGCCGCGAGAGTTTCCGGCAGCCGCGCGGCGACCGCGGCGAGCAGCACCGCGCCGACCACCGCGGTCAGCGCGAAGATCGCCCGCCAACCGACCGCCTGGTCGATCACACCGCCGATCGCGGGCGCGACCATCGGCGCCACCGTCATGCCCATGAACACATAGGCCATCACCGAGGCCGCTCGGTCGCGCGGGTAGCAGTCGCGGATCATCGCGCGCGCCAGCACCATGCCGCTGCACGCGCCGACCGCCTGGAGCATCCGCCCCGCGATCAGCCAGCCGATCGAGCCGGCGGCCGCCGCCCCGGCCGAGGCGAGCAGGAACAGCGCCAGTCCGGCGAGCGCGAACGGCCTGCGTCCGAAACGGTCGGAGAGCGGTCCGTACAGCAGCTGCCCGAGGGCGACGCCGACCAGATAGAACGTCAGCGCAAGCTGTGCCGTGCCGGGCGCGACGGCGAAGCTCAGCGCGAGTCCCGGCAGGGAGGGCAGCAGGATCTGCAGGCTGAACGGGCCGATGCTGGTGAGTGCCACCAGGATCCAGGCCGGCGGCGTCGCGCGCGTCCGTGTCGCAGCCTCGGGCGCGGCTGGCTCGCCCGTTGTGTCGCGCGGGGTCATGGCGGCACCGAGACCATGCGTCCCGGCCCGGCCTCACCACACGAAGGCGGGCAGGGCGGCGATCGGCCGCAGACCGTGCGCCGCGGCCGCACGTTCGAGAACCTCGGCCGGCGGCAGGGTGCCGTTCACCGCACCGAGCTCCTCGGCATGGATGCCGCCGATCACCCAGGCCCCGTCGATGCCGGCCGCGGTCGCGCCGGCGATGTCGGTGCGCAGTGCGTCGCCCACCGCGAGGATGCGGCGCCTGTCGGTGATGCCGAGCATGTCGAACACCGAGGGATAGATGGCGGGGTCGGGCTTGCCGAGGCTGCGAACCTCACCGCCCATGGCGGCATAGTCCTGCGCGAGTGCGCCGGCGCAGATCACCCGCACGCCGCCGCGGATCACCTCGAGATCGGGATTCGCGCAGATCATCGGCAGCTTCGCCGTCCGGCAGCGGGCGAGCAGCGGGCGGAAATCCTCGACCGTCTGGCCCGGCCTGTGATCGTCCGGCCCGGTATTCAGTACGAACTCGGCCTGCTCGGGCGTCGCGACCTCGTGGAGGTCGAGCGTGTCGAACACGTTGCGGTCCCGCTCCGGCCCGATATGGAGGAAGCGACGGCCAAGGGCGGCGAACCACGGGTCGGCCCGGTCGCGCAGGGCGCGGTGCACCGCCTCGCCCGAGGTCAGGATGCCGTCGTAGAGATCGTCGGGAATGCCCATCGCGCGCATCGCCGCCTGCGCCGCGCCCGCCCGGCGCGGCGCGTTGGAGAGCAGCACGGAGCGCTTGCCCGCGCGCCTGAGCGCCTCCAGCGTTGCGACCGCGCCGGGATACGGCTTCACCCCGTCATGGATCACGCCCCAGAGATCGAGCACGAACCCGTCATAGCGCTCGGCGAGGGGGGCGAAATGGTCGAGTCTCGCAATCATGCCTGGTCCTCGAGATCGGCGCCGACCGCGTCGGCCACATGGGTGAAGCCGTCGGCGGCGAGGGCAGCGGAGATCTCGTCGAGGATACGCCCGATCAGTGCGGGGCCCTGATAGGCGAAGGCCGTGTAGAGCTGCACCAGCGCCGCACCGGCGCGGATCTTGGCGTAGGCATCCCGGCCCGAGGCCACGCCGCCGACACCCACGAGCACAAGCCGCCCGCGTGCCAGCCGCGCCGCCTTGGCAAGCAGCGCGGTGGAGGGCGCGAAGAGCGGCCGGCCCGAGAGCCCGCCCGTCTCGGCGGCGTGTCGGGAGCGCAGCGAGGGCGGCCGCGCGATCGTGGTGTTGCCGATCACGAGCCCGTCCACGCTGCGCGCGATGGCCGTCTCGACGATCGCGGCGAGCGCGCCATCGTCGAGATCGGGCGCGATCTTCACCATCAGCCGCGCGCGCGACGCCGCGGTGGCGAGTGCGGCCTGGGCGGCATCGAGCAGGGCGCCGAGCCGCGCCCCCGCCTGGAGATCGCGGAGCCCCGGGGTGTTGGGCGAGGAGACGTTCACCACCAGCACATCGACCAGCGGCGCGGCATCGGCGAGCAGCGCGGCATAGTCGGCGTTGGGATCGGCACTGTCCTTGTTCACCCCGACATTCAGCCAGAGCGGACCGGGCAGCGCGCCGGCCGCGCGCACGGCCGCGATGCGCGCGCGCACCACCCTCCAGCCGTCGCTGTTCAGGCCGTAGCGGTTGATCACCGCCCTGTCCTCGACCAGCCGGAACACGCGCGGCCGCGCGTTGCCGGGTTGCGGACGCAGCGTCACACCGCCCACCTCGACGAAGCCGAAGCCCAGGCCGAACAGCGCGGGGATGGCCTCGGCCTGCTTGTCGAACCCTGCCGCCAACCCGAGCGGGTTGGCGAAGTCGAGCCCCATCACCCGGCAGGCCAGACGTTGATCGGGCGCCCGGCGGGCCGGCCCGATCAGGCCGCGCGCCAGCGCCGCGACGGCCAGCCGATGCGCGCTCTCGGCATCGAGCAGACGCGCGAGCGGCATCAGCCGCGAGGCAAGCTCGGGGGACATCGGCGCTGCTCATGCCGCAAGCGCCGCCGCGGGGGAAGGCTGGACGCGCGGGGTTGCGGCAGGCATGACGCTCGCGCGGGGCTAGCGCAGATCCCGATCAGGCGGGACG